>JAHIVC010000023.1 GCA_018816945.1 Bacteroidota bacterium
ACTTCCTACCTGTCGTAGGCAGGGCACCCTCTGGAAAAAATATATACCCATTCACCTAGTTTATATCCAAAATATTTGCATATTTGAAATATTTATACATACTGCGAATGGGTGTGCTCATGCTCATGCTGGGCACACACAAAAAATACATGATAATTGCCGTTTCCGTGCTGATTGCGGAGTTCACAGCCCGCAACAACTTCGGTGCGGCTCGACAGGAAAGTTCTCCGCAATCGGCAACTACATATATTTCCGTACGTTAGGCAACAGTTTAAAACCATGCCAGAATATAACATCCATGACATAGAGAATTACATTTCCTCGATAAAGGCATTATTTGAGAGAATAGAAACTTTGAATAATGAGTTTCCACCTCATTTCGAATATTTGATGATAAAATGCTTTGAGCCAATAAAAGTTTATAATGCTATTGGTGAAGGCGTTTTTCCAATTATTGA
The DNA here is from genome assembly GCA_018816945.1 of Bacteroidota bacterium. NCBI lineage: Bacteria > Pseudomonadati > Bacteroidota > Bacteroidota bacterium. The sequence goes on from JAHIVC010000023.1 coordinate 459, forward strand.
AAGAGTTACTGTTAACAAAAGAGTTCTAAAAGGAAATAATGTTCGAATTAATAAAGTTGATAAATTGAAATATCCGCCAGCAGAATGCATAACAAAATATGGTAGAGCTAATCTGAAGCATCAAAGTGTACTTTATGGCTCTTTTAATTTTATGACAGCTGTTAAAGAAATGAAACCCGAGATAGGTGATTTAATAACAGTTTCAGAATGGAAGATTAAAAATGAAAGCGATAATTTGATTACTTGTCCAATATTCATGAATCAACCGAAAGATGGAACAATAAATACAAGACTCTTAAACATGTATAATAGTTTTATGCTTGATTTAAAAAGATTTCCACCTGAGATCTCCAGACTTATTTTTGAAATTCATACATTTTATGCAAATTGTTTCGCGAGAAAAATAGATTCAAGCAATAATCAAGGATATATTTTTACAGCATTGTTAGCTGACAAAATTTTAAATAAAAATAACGGGGGTGTTATAGATGCAATACTTTATCCAAGCACACAGGAAGAACTTAGAACTGAAAATATTGCTATAAAAAAAGAATCTTTCGATAAGAAATACACACTTTTTAAAACAACAGAAAAAAAACTTCTGGATTTCTCTGAACAAGGCGATAAATATAAGTTTGAATTATTGGGCGAATCACAAATAAATGATGGTGAGACTATATTATGGAATTAATAAAACTCGCTGGCGCGGACTTTCAGTCATAAGTGTTCGAAACATGAAAATGTGAGAAATTTTTAGCTGTTTTTTGAATAGAATAAGGATGTTTTGCATCAAATATTAAGATTAATTCTACCTTTTTTATTTTGATTTGTATGTAAATACAAGGTTTCGAACAGTAGTAACTGCAAGTCCGCTCGAGCAAATTATCGATGGAAATTTTTAAAAATTGAATAAATAATCCTTCTTCCGGATTTTTTCTTTTCTATTATTTTCGATTTAATTAATGGGTGGATTTAAGGTTGTCATTCAAAAATTATCCTAAATTTATCTCCTTATAATCAAAACCTAATTAACATGAAAAAGAGCCGTACCATTCGTCAAATGATTTTCCCATTCTTTATTCCATTTATGATCTATCTGGTTTTCTATGACAGAATTAGCATAAAACCTTCGGAGGCAGGTTTTTGGATGATTATTACAATGGGAATGGCCATTGGGGTATTGATCACCCATTTGTTTATCTGGAATCGTGAACGTAAAAATAAAGCCGCCAAATAGAATTTAGAGTAATCTCTTCAGTGTTCAATAAAATTTCTTAATTTTGTGGCTCAAAGCATATCTAATAAAAAATAGTTATGAGCACGTTTAAACCATTATTCTTCTCGTTTACTATTTATCATACAGCGGTTAAATGCCATAGCATTCAAATTCCTTATAATACCACCTGGCGCGAATAATCAAAACAACATAAAACAAAGCATCATATCCAATTACTGTTCTTTCTTATATCAAATTAATGTTAGTGATATGACTGGGTTTTATTAAAATGATTTATTCGTTTTATTAATTATTTTTTTAAAATTTAATTAAATGATTACAAAGGAACTTATTGAACCCCGTAGTATTGTTGTTGTAGGAGGTTCAACTGATATACAAAAGCCGGGTGGAAAAGTCTTAAAAAATATTTTGGATGGCAATTTTAAAGGTGATTTATATGTTACCAATCCAAAAGAACATACCGTTCAAGGTATTCAAAGCTTTCGCGATGCCAGTGAACTGCCGGATGTTGATCTTGCCATTATTGCCATAGCAGCACTCTTTATTCTGGAAACCATAAAAACTTTAGCGTATACAAAAGGAACTAAAGCATTCATTATATTATCCGCAGGTTTCAGTGAATTTAGTAAGGAAGGAAAAAATCTTGAACAGGAAGTAGTTGAAGTTATCAATAGTGTTGATGCTAGTTTGATTGGCCCAAATTGTATTGGTGTAATCCTTCCAACTTATCACGGTGTATTTACGCTTCCAATTCCAAAGTTGGATCCAAAAGGGTGCGATTTTATTTCTGGATCAGGTGCAACTGCTTGTTTTATACTTGAATCTGCAATTCCTAAAGGCCTGACATTCGCGAGTGTTTTTTCTGTTGGAAATAGCGCTCAATTGGGTGTAGAAGAAGTGTTGCAATATTTCGACGAGACCTTTAATACTAAAACAAGCTCAAAGGTTAAACTCCTTTATATTGAAGATATAGCCAAACCTGAATTATTGCTGAAACATGCAGCATCGCTGATCAGAAAAGGATGTAAAATTGCAGCCATAAAAGCAGGTAGTTCGGAAGCAGGAAGCAGGGCAGCGTCCTCTCATACCGGAGCGCTGGCCAGTTCGGATGAAGCAGTTAATGCACTCTTTAAAAAAGCAGGTATCGTTCGATGCTACGGCCGGGAGGATTTAATCAATGTTGCTTCGGTTTTTATGCATCCGGCCTTAACAGGGAAAAATATTGCAATTATCACACATGCAGGCGGCCCTGCCGTAATGCTTACGGATTCATTATCAAACGGAGGATTAAAGATCCCTGCCATTGAAGGTCCGGATGCCAAAGCTTTGCTCGACAAACTATTCCCCGGGTCATCAGTAAGCAATCCTATTGATTTTTTGGCAACAGGTACAGCCGAGCAACTTGGAATCATCATTGATTATGTAGATCAAAAATTTGACCAGATCGATGCCATGATTGTCATTTTCGGAACTCCCGGTTTGTTTGATATTTCCGATGTTTATAAAGTATTGGATGAGAAAATGAATTCAGTTAAGAAACCTATTTTTCCCGTACTGCCTTCAATCCAAACTGCTGGTAGGGAAATTAAAGAATTTTTATCCAAAGGAAGAATTAATTTCCCGGATGAAGTATTGCTCGGAGATGCATTGGTAAAAATTTACAATACCCCAGCCCCTGCTCCTTCAAACATTGAACTTCCGGCTATCGATAGAGTTGGAATAAGAGAAGTAATTGATAAGGCTGAAAACGGTTATCTGTCACCTGTCCAAGTTGGTAAATTGTTGGATGCTGCAGGAATAAGTCGGTCAAATGAGAAAGTAGTCAATTCAGAAACCGAAGCGATTGAATTCGCAAAGAACGTTGGTTATCCGCTGGTTATGAAAGTTGTCGGTCCTGTTCATAAGTCGGATGTTGGGGGGGTTGTGCTGAATGTAAATAAATTAGAGACTGTTATTGCCGAATATCATCGATTGATGAAAATTCAGGATACAACCGCCGTTCTGATGTATCCCATGCTTTTTGGAACTGAAGTTTTTATTGGAGCCAAAAGGGATGATAAATTCGGCCATTTGGTATTGTGTGGGCTAGGCGGCATTTTTGTCGAAGTTTTAAAGGATTTCAGCACAGGTATTGCACCTTTATCGAAACACGAAGCTGGACAAATGATAAAACAATTAAGAGGATATGGAATTATTAAGGGAGCCAGAAAACAAGATCCGGTTAATGAGGATCTTTTTGCTGATGCCATTGTTCGTATTTCAGCACTCGTAATAGTTGCACCTGAAATTTTGGAGATGGATTTAAATCCATTGCTTGGAACACGAACCAGTCTTACAGTTGTTGATGCACGAATAAAAATTGATAAAATGATGCCATAACAGATAAAATTGGCTGTTTATGGTTGATAGACTTTTAGTAATATTGCAATGATTAAAACATTAAAAAAGATAAAATATGGGTAACCTAGACTCTGAATTTAAAAATACCCCGATCGATTCCGAAATTGTTAAACAAAAAATTATAGAGAGCGGTCTTCAAAACGTTGGCAGAGCCACAATTCGTGAAATATATCGGCTAGTAAGCAATATCGAAGAAGCAACAGGCGAAAAATTCATTCGCATGGAGATGGGAATACCGGGTATACTCAGTCCGCAAATAATTATGGATGCAGAAATCGATGCAATCAAAAAAGGGGTGAATTCAGTATACCCCATGTTGGAAGGCGTTACGGAACTGAAACATGAAATATCAAAATTTATTAAATTATTCCTGAATCTGGAGGTAGATTATAACGGTTGTATCCCAACCGTTGGCAGCCTTCAGGGAAGCATGTCCTCCTTTATTACCATTGATAATATGTGGGAGGATCGTGATACCGTTTTATTCATTGACCCTGGATTTCCGCTTCACCGACAACAACTTAACATCTTGGGCAAAAAATCTGAATCCTTTGATGTGTATAATTTTCGAGGTGATAAGTTAAAGGAAAAATTAGAATCATTCCTGAGTAAAGGTCACATTCATTCTATTTTATATTCTAATCCAAATAATCCATCCTGGATTTGTTTTACCGAAAAAGAATTAAAAATTATTGGAGACCTTGCAAATAAATATGATGTAATCATACTTGAAGATTTGGCCTATTTCGGAATGGATTTTAGAAAAGATTATTCCATACCCGGTGAACCTCCTTACCAACCAACTGTGGCAAATTATACGGATAATTATATTCTGATAATATCTTGTTCAAAGATTTTTAGTTACCCCGGTCCGCGAATTGGAATGATGGTTATTTCCAATAAGTTACAAAATCTAAGAAGACCGGCTTTAAAAAGGTTTTTTGCCACGGATAGCTTTGGCTATTCCATTTTATTCGGAGCTATTTATGCACTTAGTGCCGGATGCGGCCATTCTGCTCAATACGGTTTACTGGCCATTCTAAAAGCTTTGAACAGTGGGGAACATAATTACAGGGAAGATGTAATTGAATATGGCAAAAAAGCTCACATCATGAAGAAATTATTTACTGATTACGGTTTTGATATTGTTTATGACAAAGACGACGGTACTCCCATAGCCGACGGTTTTTATTTCACAATTTCGTATCCGCTGTTTACAGGTAAAGAGTTGATTGAAAAGTTATTGTATTATGGCATTAGTGCTATCACACTTGATGTAACACGAAGTGAGCGGCATGAAGGTTTACGTGCCTGTGTATCGCTTGTTCAGAGAAATCAATTTCCTATACTCGAAAGCAGGCTAAAGCGATTTCATGAGAATTATCCATTACCAAATAAATAATCGTTTTAACGATTTCTGATCATGAAAAGATATAGTTCAACATACAATTGGAAATTTGAAATGATTATATTTCTTGTTTGTTATTATTATCCTTGAGGATCAGATTTATTGTTCATCAAATGTCGATCTGTCTATTTTTTCGGTTCAGAAATTAATCCGATTTATAGAAATTCAGATAGGCATAGGTTCAATTAAAACAAGAGGAGAATCAACAAATATCATTATTACACATTATAAAAAAAATAGCATATGTTAGCAGAACCTTATAAACTGAAAACTATCAGAAATTTAGTTTTCACAAGCTTTCAAGAAAGAATAGACGCCTTGATGGAAGCCGATTACAATACTTTTAATATCCCTTCATATCTTGTAACTTTTGATATGACAAGTCAAGGAACAAGTGCAGTTAGTCAGGATCAGTTCTCCGGATTATTCATCGGAGATGAAACTTATGCCGGTAGCCGTAACTTTGAAAACCTTGTCAATAATGTAAAAAATATTTTCGGCCATGAGCATGTTTGCCCCACTCATAATTTGAGAGGATCGCACAAATTGATCTCAACAACCATGGTTAATGCATATGACATTATTTATTCAAACTCTGAAAAACCCGGAGAGCTGATCAAAGAACGAAAAGCTACGATGGAGGTTTTAAAGGTAAATGATAAAACTTTTTCAGGAAATATTAATGTCGATCAATTAAGGAAAAAACTTGAAGGCAAAAAACAACCTTTTGTCTACATTGAATTATATGCAGATGGTTATAAACCTATTTCCTTTGCAAATTTGAAAGAAACTCACAAAATCGCCGAGGAAAACGATACCGTTCTGGTTATTAATGGATCATACATACTTTCTTCTGCAAATTACATTCGCAAAAATGAAGAAGGATTTGAGAATAAAACAATTGCTGAAATCGTTAAAAAAATAGCTTCTCTTGCCCATGTTTTTGTAATTGATGCCGGTCAGGACCCACGTTCGAACACAGGTGGATTAATCGCCACCGACAATGATGAATTGTATGACAAATACATGAATGAAGTGGTTGTCTATGAAGGTTTGCATACCTATGGAGGAATGGCGGGACGTACGATGGAAGTTTTTGCCAGAGGATTGGAAGAAATGGTTTATGAGCAACAGGCAATGTGGATATTCCAACAAACGGACTATTTTGCAGCTCAATTAAAAAACATTCCTTACTTTTTAGGTGCAGATGGAATTTATATCAAAGCCGATGAATTTTTACCCAATGTTGAAAACCCTGCATTTACTTTAGCAGCTGCATTATACTTAAAGTCAGGAGTAAGAACTTTTCTTGAGGATAGATTTGGTGTAACAATTCTACCCCTTCAAATTCCACGCATGGCTTTAACCAATGAGCATTTGAGCGAAATAGCTGAAGTTGTGAACCAACTCTTTGAAGAAAGAGAAAAAATTACAGGACTTGTACTGCAAAATGAGCCGGATTGGAATGATGAAGCCCTGTTTAAATGGAAAAGACCGATCATTAAAGATTTCCTATTTGAGAGTGAGCCTTTTAATATTCAACAAATTGAATATGTTGGTGAAGCAACTAAAAAGGAAAGATTGAAATATGCCAAAGAAGCAGGTTATAATACCTTCTTGCTTCAATCAAAACATGTGGTAATCGATTTTTTAACCGACTCGGGAACTACCGCTCAAAGTACCGATCAATGGGCAACTTATTTGAGCAGTGTTGAAACTCAAGCTAGTAGTGAAAATTATTTTGACCTGGTCGAAACCTTGATGGAAGTTACGGGTTACAAATTTATTATCCCTACCCATCAAGGACGGGCAGCCGAACACATTATGTCGCAATGCCTTATAAAAGATGGTATTGTTCCGGGTAATATGTATTTTACAACTACCAAATTACATCAGGAGATGGCCGGAGGGACTTTTGCCGATGTGATTTGTGATGAAGCACACGATCCAACCAGTACTTTCCGCTGGAAAGGAAATATCGACCTGAAAAAGCTTAAGAAAATTGTTGATGAAAACGGTGCCGATAAAATTCCTTATATCAGTTTTGAATTAAGTGTAAACCTTGCTGGTGGTGAACCGGTGCATATGGATAATGCAAAAGAAGTTTACGAATATTGTGAAGCTAATGACATTTACTTAATGTGGGATGCAACGCGTGCAATTGAAAATGCTTATATGATCAAAAAACATGATCCAAGATATGAGCATACTTCCATTGCCGATATTGTTCACGAACTTTTTAGTTATGGACATGGATGTACGGTATCCAGCAAAAAAGATTATATGGTTAATATTGGAGGTTTCCTTGGTATTAAAGATGATGAGGAATTCTACATGAAAGCTCTCGAGATGCTTCGCAAGTATGAAGGTTCGATCACCACAGGTGGTCTTGCTGCCGCAGATTTAGCGGTTCACGCATTGGGTGCTATGGAAATGTTGGACTTCAGATATATTAAAAATCGTGTGGAACAAACCCAATACCTTGGCGAAAAATTATTAAAAGCCGGTGTACCTATCGTTGAGCCTGTTGGCTCGCATGCAGTATTTTTGGATGCAAAACGATTTTTATCTCATTTGGATCAGGACGAATATCCATCTCAAGCACTTGCAACTGCCTTATTTATTGATTCAGGAGTACGTGCCATGGAAAGAGGAAATGTTTCTAAAGGACGGCAACCAAATGGCAAAAACTACCGTCCTTCACTCGAACTGGTACGTTTAACCATTCCAAGAAGAGCATACACCAATGCACATATGGATTTAGTTGCGGAGAGCATCATCAATCTCTATAAGAAAAGAGAGACAATTAAAGGCCTCCGCTTCACTTATGAACCCAAAAACCTGAGATTCTTCCAGGGTCGGTTCGAAGAAGTAAAATAAAAAAATAAGCAACAAATAACAACCTGCCTGCCGCAGGCTGGATAACAAATAACAAATAACAAATAACAAGTAACAAATAACAAGTAACAAATAACAAATAACAAGTAACAAAAAACAAATAACAAATAACAAATAACAAATAACAAATAACAAGTAACAAATAACAAATAACAAGTAACAAAAAACAAATAACAAGCAACAAATAACAACCTGCCTGCCGCAGGCTGGATAACAAAAAACAAGTAACAACCTGCTTGCGGCAGGATAACAAATAACAAAATACTAATAAATCCTATGACCGAAAAGTCACAGACAAAGCATATTTATGATTTGGAAGAACGTACTTTCCAGTTTGCAAAGAACATTAGGCTTTTTGTGATGAAATTGCCTAAGTCAATTGCAAATATTGAAGATGGGAAGCAAGTTATAAGATCTTCTGCTTCAACTGGTGCAAATTACATTGAAGCAAATGAATCATTGAGTAATAAAGATTTTGTTTTTCGTATCAAAATTTGTAGGAAAGAAGCAAAAGAAAGTGCTTTCTTTTTGAGGTTGCTCAAAGAAACCAACTCTGATGAACATATAAACGACTTAAATATTCTTTACAATGAAGCCATCGAATTAAAAAAAATATTTTCGGCCATCATCGAAAAATCAAAATGAGGTTCCATTTTTTAATTTGAAATTTGAGGTCTGATGTTTTATTTGTTATTTGGAACTTGGGATTTGTAATTTACCAATGTTTTTTTTGTTATTTAAAACTTGGGATTTATAATTTATCAATGTTTTTTTTTATTTGTATTTTAATTAACCCAATCAAAGGAGGACAAATTATGCCTTTACTATTAACCAAAGCAGATGTTCAAAAAGTGCTGAACATGAAAGACTGCATCGAAGTGGTTGAAAAAGCTTTTGCAGAATTATCAAACGGTACGGCTGTATTGCCGCTTCGCATTAATATTGCACCAACCGATGGATTATCACTTTATATGCCTGCCTACCTGAAGGAAATGAAAGCCCTTGCTTGCAAAGTAGTTACTGTATACAAAAATAACCCTTCAAAACACGATTTACCAACTACCATCGGAAAAGTATTGCTCCAAAACCCCGAAACCGGTGAAGTAATCTGTATTATGGATGGAGGATACCTCACGGCGGTAAGAACAGGAGCAGCGAGTGGCGTAGCCACCAAATATCTTGCACGTAAAGATAAAAACCAGGTAATCGGAATCTACGGAACAGGCGTTCAAGCCAAAATGCAGCTTTGGGCCATGAATGAAACCGTTAGTATTTCAAAAGTATTGGTTTATGATCTGAATGAAAAAGCCGCCGATAATTTTGTAAAGGAAACAACAGCAATGCTAAATCTGGAGGTTATTAAGACTAAAAATCCTGATGATCTTTTGATTTCGGATATTATTTGTACGGCAACTTCCTCCTCTACCCCACTTTTTGATGGAAATAAATTAAAACCCGGCACACACATTAATAATATTGGTAGCCATACACCCAATGCACGGGAGTTGGACACTGCCACGGTTAAACGCTCAAAATTTGTTGGCGATTCGAAAGAAGCATGTTTTAAGGAAGCCGGAGATATTATGATCCCATTAAAAGAAGGTTCGGTAACCGAAGATCATTTTTATGCTGAACTTGGCGAATTGATAACAGGTAAAAAAGACGGACGGGTTAATGCAGAGGAAATAACTGTTTTTAAATCGAACGGGCTGGCAATACAAGATGCCGCAACTGCCAAACTCATTTACGATAAAGCGGTAGCTGCAGGCATTGGGGTTTCTGTCATTATATAAATAAAATTCTGATTGGCTCTCAGTTAAAGTGTATTTTTTTTCTTATTAGCTGAAAGGCATGCTGTTTTTTACAATTTTACTAAATGGATGATATATTAAAAAAAGCTTATAATCCTGAGGCTTTCCGAAAAGAGGGGCATGAACTGGTTAATCTGCTTGCAGATTATTTGCAAGATTGTATGTCGCAAAAAGAAATGCCGGTATTACCCTGGATAGATCCTGAAATGCAACATGCAGATTGGAAAAAATTTCTTGACAAAAAAAACACGCCAAAGGAATTCTATCAAAAGTTCCTGGATCAATCCAATCATTTACATCATCCTAATTACATTGGCCATCAGGTTGTTCCACCACTTCCTATTGCGGCCCTTACCGATTTAATGGCCACTTTTTCAAATAACGGAATGGCTATTTATGAGATGGGACCGGCTGCTACTGCAATCGAACGAAATGTAATTGAATGGTTGCTTGGTTTTTTTGGCTGGGATAAAAATGCGAACGGATTATTAACTTCCGGTGGTTCATTGGGTAACCTTACAGGTTTACTTGCAGCCCGTCAGGCAGTTAAAGAATATGATGTTTGGGAAGCGGGAGTTGACGGTAATCTGGCTGTAATGGTTTCTGCGGAATCTCATTATAGTGTGGACAGGAGTGTGCGGATTATGGGTCTTGGCGACAAAGGGATCATTAAGCTTCCGGTCGATGATCAGCATCGTATTAAAGTTGACTTATTACCAGGCATCTTTGATGAAGCAAAGAGTAATGGTAAAATTGTGATGGCCTTGGTTGGTAATGCTTGCTCTACTTCAACGGGTATTTACGACCATAATGATGAAATGGCTGATTTTTGCGCCCAAAATAAAATTTGGTTCCATATTGATGGAGCTCATGGTGGAGCAGCAATTATTTCAGAAAAGTACAAATACCTTACTAAAGGAATTGAAAAAGCGGATTCGGTAGTTATTGATTTTCATAAAATGATGTTGACTCCTGCTTTAACCACTGCAGTAATCTTTAAAAATGGCAAAACATCCTACGAAGCATTTACGCAAAAGGCTTCCTATTTGTTAAATAAAAAAGGTGAGATTAATTGGTTCGATGGCGCCGGCAGAACGATCGAATGCACTAAAAAAGCGATGGGTTTAAAAATCTATTTGATGATCAAAACCTATGGTACGGAATTATTTTCCTCATATGTTGATCAAACCTACGATCTTGCCCGTGAATTTGCCAGCATAATTCAGGAAAGTTCGGATTTTGAACTTGCGGTAACTCCCGACTCTAATATCGTTTGTTTCCGGTTAATCCCTGAAGGGCTTACTGAGCAGGAAAGAAATCTGCTTAACAGCAAAATAAGAGAACTGATAAAAATCGATGGAACTTTTTATATCGTTCAAACAGTGATTAACGAAAAAGTATATTTCAGGATCACGATTATGAACCCATTTACCACTATAGAAATTCTAAAAAAGCTTCTATTTATGATTCGAAGCATTTCTGCAGATTTAGGTAACGAATTTTCATAAAAAGCCCAATATTTAGGAAAAAGAGAAGCGACTTTAATACCAAGAATTTGCTTTTTTTTTCCTAATTTTGTTGAATTAGAGTATAAATAATTTACGAATAAATATCAAGTCATCATGGCAAAAGTTAGAGGAGTAATTATCGTTGATACTGAAAAATGCAAGGGTTGTGAAGTTTGCGTTGGCAATTGCCCTTCTGAAGTTATAGGCATGTCTGATAATGTAAATGGAAAAGGTTATCATTACGCTTATATGGCACAAGCAGATGCGTGTACAGGATGTTCAAATTGCGCGATTGTTTGTCCTGATGGCGTAATTACCGTATATCGAAAAAAAATTACCGTAGAAGTTTAACCTTATAAAATAAAAGCATAATGGGTGAATTAAAATTAATGAAGGGTAACGAAGCCATCGCCGAAGCTGCAATAAGAGCAGGCGTTGATGCGTATTTTGGTTACCCTATCACACCTCAAACAGAAATTATTGAATACTTAATGGCTGAAAAACCACATGAAAGAACGGGTATGGTGGTATTGCAGGCCGAAAGTGAAATTGCTGCCATCAACATGGTTTATGGAGCAGCAGGAGTTGGAAAAAAAGCAATGACTTCTTCTTCAAGTCCAGGTATCAGCCTAAAAATGGAAGGAATATCTTATATGGCAGGAGCCGAACTTCCGGCAGTTATTGTTAACGTAGCACGTGGAGGACCAGGATTAGGCACAATTCAACCCTCTCAGGCAGATTATTTTCAAGCAACAAAAGGTGGTGGTCATGGCGATTATCGTATGGTTGTTCTTGCACCGGCATCTGTTCAGGAAATGTCAGATTTTGTTTCATTAGCGTTTGACTTGGCTTTTAAATACCGTAATCCCGTTATGATTTTGAGTGATGGAGTGATTGGTCAAATGATGGAAAAAGTTGAACTAAAGGATGCCGTTCCAAGATGGACTGATGAGGAAATTAAAAAGATGTCACCTTGGGCCACAATCGGAAAACCTAAAACCCGCGAACATAACATTATCACTTCTCTGGATCTGGATTCATCCCGACAGGAAAAGCATAATGAAAAACTCGTTGCCAAATACAATGAGATGAGGGCCAAAGAAGTTCGATTTGAGAAAATTGAATGTGATGATGATATTGATTATTTATTTGTGGCCTATGGATCAAGTGCTCGTATTGCTCAAAAATCAATTCAATTATTGAGAGAAAAAGGGATTAAAGCCGGACTATTCCGCCTTATCACCCTTTTCCCATTCCCTTATGAGGAAATTGAAAAAATGTCATCTAATGTAAAAGGAATTTTAGCGGTTGAGCTTAGCGCCGGGCAGATGGTTGAAGATGTTTTATTGGCTGTAAAAGGAAAAGTTCATGTAGAACACTATGGTCGTATGGGGGGAATGATTCACTCGCCTTTACAAGTAGCTAATGCACTGGAAAAAAAATTAATAGGAGGTTAATCTGATGAGAGACGAAATATATAATGAAATTGTTCAGCCCGAGAACTTAGTTTATAAAAAAACTGAGTTGATGACCGATAAAGTATTGAGTTATTGTCCTGGTTGCGGTCACGGAACAGCCCATCGTATTATCATGGAAGTAATTGAAGAACTAGACCTTCAGGAAAATACAATTGCAATTGCCCCGGTTGGCTGTTCAGTGCTGGCTTATGAATTTATGAATGTCGATATTCAACAGGCTGCTCACGGACGAGCACCTGCTGTTGCAACTGGCATAAAACGTTGCTGGCCCGATAAGATTGTATTTACTTATCAAGGTGATGGTGACCTTGCTGCCATCGGAACTGCCGAAACCATTCATGCCATCAACAGAGGTGAAAATATCGTGATTATTTTTGTTAATAATGGTATTTATGGAATGACCGGTGGCCAAATGGCTCCAACAACTTTACCCGGAATGAAATCCTCAACCTCACCTTATGGCAGGGATGTTGCATTGATGGGTAGCCCTATTAAAATGACCGAATTAATCTCTCATTTAGATGGAGCTTATTTTGTAACCCGTCAGGCTGTTCACACACCTGCACATGTTCGTAAAACAAAAAAAGCCGTAAAAATGGCCTTTCAAAATCAGGTAGATAAAAAAGGTGGAGTTTCATTTGTTGAAATCGTATCCAATTGTAATTCCGGTTGGAAAATGAGCCCCGTTCACGCAAATGAATGGATGGTTGATAATATGTTCCCATTTTATCCACTGGGAGATATCAAAGTTGATGGTGAAATGGTAAAAAAATAAATTGAAAGAATAAAAGTTTAAAAACAATATAAAATGACAGAAGAAATTATCATTGCAGGTTTTGGTGGACAAGGCGTTTTGTCAATGGGTAAAATCTTGGCCTATTCAGGAATTATGCAAGACCAAGAGGTAAGCTGGATGCCTTCTTACGGACCTGAAATGCGCGGTGGCACAGCTAATGTCACAGTAATTATTAGTGACGAAAGGGTAAGTTCACCTGTATTAAACGAATTTGACACAGCCATCATTCTAAACCAGCAATCGATGGATAAGTTTGAGAAAACCGTAAAGCCGGGTGGATATCTTTTATATGATCCAAATGGTATTACAAAACATCCTGTGCGAACAGATATTAAAATTTTTAAAATTGAAGGCAGTAAGCTATCGGCTGAAATGGGTAATACTAAAATCTTCAATATGGTAGTTTTGGGTGCCTATATGAAGATGCGGCCCATTGTGAAAATTGAGAATGTAATTAGAGGATTGAAAAAATCATTGCCCGAAAGATACCATTCATTAATTCCTATTAATGAATCAGCCATTAATAAAGGCATGGAAAATCTGGTTAATGTAAATTAATTTCTCATAAACTCAAAATGACCTTCTTTCATTCTTATGTTTGAAGGTTTTTTTTTAAACCAAACATAAATGAATCGGAACTATATTGAAGCATTGTTAAAATCAAATAAACAGTTTATTGAAAGAACTGGTAAGGATTTTTTCGAAGATCATATTGAACGGCAAACGCCTTATATGACACTTATAACCTGTTCAGATTCACGCGTTCAAAACGAAGCATTTCAGGACAACTCATTCAATAAAGTTTTTGTTATTAGAAATATCGGAAATCAGATATATTCAAATGAAGGTTCTGTGGATTACGGGATATTGCATCTAAAAACGCCTGTCTTATTTATATTGGGACACACCGATTGTGGTGCTATAAAAGCTTTCATCTCAGGTTACAAGTCGGAACCCATCTCGATTATACATGAATTGGACCACCTCATCCCTGTCATATCAAATGAGAAAAAATCTTTAATTGTACATATTTCAAAAAACATACATTACCAGGCAAATATTGCGCTTGAAAAATACAATGATTTGGTGTTGGAAAATAAATTAATCATTTTAGGCGGAATATACGATTTCAGGAATGAAATGAATGAAGGCTTCGGAAAAATAAAAATTATCAATATTAACGGTAAAGTGCAGGAATAGATTGATGATGTTTGAATTTAATCAACTTCACGATTTGCTGGAGGCAAAATACAAACAATACAATCGGCCCGAATTTATTGAAACAGATCCAATACAAATCCCTCATCAGTTTACAAAAAAGCAAGACATTGAAATTGCCGGATTCTTTGCCGCCACACTTGCATGGGGGCAACGATCAACCATACTGAAAAATGCAAATCAGTTAATGAGTTTGATGGATCATGCACCTCATGATTTTATTTTAAATTTTGAAAATGCTGATCTTCGAATTTTTGAAAAATTTAAGCATCGCACATTTAATGGGATCGATTGTATTTCTTTTCTTAAAGCACTTCAACACCTATATCGAAATTCTGAAAATCTTGAAAATGCTTTTTTTTCTTCACCTTCAAATCATCATATTCCGGAAAATATTTCGAATTTCAAGAAATTGTTTTTTTCTCTTTCCCATCAAAACAGAACAGAAAAGCACATAGCAGATCCACTTAAAGGTTCAGCAGCAAAACGCATAAATATGTTTTTACGTTGGATGGTTCGGAAAGATGAATACGGGGTTGACTTTGGAATTTGGAAAGCAGTTAAACCATCTGAATTATTTTGTCCCCTGGATACCCATTCAGGAAATGTTGCTCGTAAACTTGGGCTGCTTGATCGCCGGCAAGATGACTGGAAATCTGTGGAAGAATTGACTACTCAGCTCAGACGATTCGACAAGGATGATCCTGTTAAATATGATTATGCACTTTTTGGTCTTGGAGTTTTTGAAAAATTTTAACCAGGATGGCGTCCCTTTAGGGACGCCATCCTATTTCTTTATATAGAATTCTATAAATAATTCATCAACTCATTCAACATCAAATATGCAAAGAGGAAGAGTGATAAGGCCAGAATGATATTTGTTATCAAAGAATTTTTAAATTGTTTTAACCAGCGAAAGCGGTTATTTAAATAAAGCAAAGTTATGGCTAAAAATGGCATAAAGAATGCACCGGCAACCGCATATAGAATTACTATCCAGACTGGTTTGCCCATATAGAGTAAAATAATTGGAGGAAGGGCCAGATAGAGTACATAATATTTATAAAATTTGCTCTGAGCCAATTGCGATTGCCCCAAAATGCCACGCTTAAATTTTAATTGAACGAAATCGGCGAATAAATAAGGAATTCCATGCCATACCCCTATCATGGAAGAAAATACCGCACCCCAAAATCCTATCAGAAATATCCATTTCCCGGTCTGGCCGGTTACTTCGCCCATTTTATCGGCAAGTGCCAAAACCATCATATTTCCTTGTATCACATCGGGCTTAGTTCCAGCTGCGACTATCATAATGGCGAGTCCAAAAAACCCGGTTAGCATATAAGCAAAGCCTAAATCCAAACGGCTCTGTGTTAAAAATGAAGTTCCTTGCCATTTTTTTTCACTAATCCAATATCCATAACTCAATAAGGTTACGCTACCCCCTACTCCACCAATCACCCCCAAAATAAATTTAAGAGATCCGGGAGGAATGCTTGGAATAAAAATGGACTTTAAAATGGTCAATATATCCGGCTTGATCAATATTGCACTGGTAATTGTAATTACGAACATTAGTGCAATAAAGAACTTCATAAGTTTTTCAATCAGATGATATTTCCCACCTAAAACCAAAACTGCTGCTAATATCGAATGAATCACTCCCCATTGAGCTACAGTCAATACTGGAATGATTGCATGTGCCGATAAGCCACAGGCAGCCATGAGGGCGGCAGCTACTATAAACGACCATACGATTAAATACACAAAGAAATACCAGCTAAAGAAGGCATTTAACTTTTCCATCCATGCCTGCATCAAGCTGGTACCGTAAACCAGTTGCCATCTTGAAACACCTTCATTCAACACGTATTTTAATATTGCACCGGCAATAGCCGCCCATAACAATGCATAACCGTACTGAGCACCGGATACCGATGCAGCAATTAAATCACCGGCCCCGACACCTGTTGCAGCCACGACAATACCGGGCCCCAACATTTTAAAAATATTTTTAGATTTTAAATTCATCAGCAATTTTCTGCTTTTTCGGTTGTGTTCGTTGATATAGGTATCCGACGATGCGACCATATCATTACGTAAATACTCAGTATTACGAAAATAATCGACAATCCAAATGTAGCATTAAAACCAAATAATTCATAAAAAAATATCCCAAATAATGGTGCAAATATAGCCCGAATACCAACTAACGATAAATGCAATGATTGATAGGTGCCTGCCTCTTCTGCACTGCAAAAATATGACGAACCAATATTCCATAGTAAAACCATAGATGCAGCAAATACTCCATGAAAAACAACATATCCTATCAAAGAATAATACAGTCTAATACTCATAAAATCGGTATAAAAAGGTAAATATGAGGTTAATCCAAGAAACAGAATATACAAACCTAAAGAAGCGTAGGTTAAAATTCCAAATATACGTGGGTCGGTTTTCCCCATAAGCTTTCCAAAGTATGGCAGTATAATAATCGCGATAATATTATAAGCATTCCGGTAAAATGCAACACTAAAATAATTGAGGTTTAATTCATCATAAAAATAAATAAAAAGAATGGGCATTGTGAACATGAAAGCGAATCCATATAACATAAATCCGATTTCAAAATGGCGGTATGCAACATTTTCCTTAAGGATGCAATACATATTTTTACCCGACTGAAATACTGATTGAAAGAAGGTTTTTCGAATTGTCAGAGGTTTTTCTTCAGGGAAATGCATTTTAGTTAACAGATAAATCGACCCAACTCCCAGAATCGCCATCACAGGGAAAACATAGATGAAAATATAGTTATCTGCATCAAGCCACAAGCCATAAACCAAGGTAACTATAAGCATTACAATTTTGTTCAAAGAAGTTGAAATGCTATATAAATGAGCAAAATTAGCATTGCTGTAATTCGCTTTTAAAAGATAATTTATGTTCGGGAAAATAATAGGATTACCTAAAAAATAAACCAGAAAGATTGCCAGAAAAACATAATGATATATTGAGTTTCCCTGAAAAGATGCTGCCGAATGAGGGAAAAGAATTAAGAGAAACAAGGGTAGTCTGGTTATCAGTCCTGTAAAGATTAATAATCGTTTCCTGTCTCTAATACGTCGAATAAACTCATTAATAAAAAGTAAAAAAACAAAAACAACTGCACTAAATTGAAACAAAAAACCCAGCTGATAGTTGGACCCGAATAAACTCTTTAAAAACACAAATTCATTCAGTGCCAATACACCCAAAATCACTGCCTCAATTAAAGAATAGACGGTGTGGATTTTGAAAGTCCGCTTTTCGAGTGGATTTAAATTAAGTTTTTGGAGTTTTAACATAGGCTATAAACGAATTTTGCAAAAGTAAATTAAAAACAGGGGATTATCTCATAATGTTAATCAATTGTTAATTTTATTTGGAACGAATCTATATAGTATTTTTTGAACTATCTTTGTACTTCAACTTAAATTAATACAAAATGAAAAAAATATTTATATCTATTATCCTAATAAGCATTGTAGGCATGACAAACGCACAAAATAAAAATTTCCACGATTTTAAGGCAGAAAACATTACCGGAGAACTTATAGACTTCTCGGTATTTAAGGGGAAAAAAGTTTTGGTAGTGAATACCGCTTCTAAATGCGGCCTTACGCCACAATATAAGCAACTACAAGAACTTTACGACACCTATGGCGGACAAGGTTTTGAAATTATTGGATTTCCGGCAAATAACTTTGCAGGTCAGGAACCCGGCACTAAAGAAGAAATCAAAACTTTTTGTGAACAAAATTATGGGGTTACATTTACCATGATGAATAAAGTTTCCGTAAAAGGTGATGATATTAGCCCTATTTATTCATGGTTGACTAAAGAAAGCGAGAATGGTGTGATGGATTCAGAAGTTACCTGGAATTTCCAGAAATACTTTATTGATGAGAATGGTCATTTGGTTGATTTTGTAACACCTAAAACAAGCCCTCTTGATGATAAAATTACCGCTTGGGTGAAAAAATAATAAGTTGAGTGGTGAATTATAAGTTAAAAATTGTCTGCATTATGTTAACTCATAACTTATAATTTATAACTTCACATTCATGAATCAGGAAGCATTATTTAAAATCACTTATGGCTTGTATATCTTAAGTGCAAGCGATGGTCAAAGAATGACCGGACATGTCTCGAATACTATATTTCAAGTAACTGCCGACCCCGTCCGATTTGCTGTTGCTTCCAATAAAAATAACCTCACAACTGAATTAATAAGTAAAAGCAAAGCTTTCAGTATTTCCGTTTTGGAACAAGATGTTGATCTTGCTTTTCTTGGCCCTTGGGGATTCAAGTCGGGTCGCGATATTGAAAAATTTAAGGGTTTAAAACATAAAATCGGACAAACAGGTTCACCTATTCTATTAGAGAAAGCGGTGGCCTATTTTGAATGTAAGCTTACCGAAACCATTGATACAGGTTCTCATATCTTATTTATTGGAGATGTGATAGATATGGATCTGGTTAATGAAAATTCAACCCCTCTCACATACGAATATTATCGTAAGGTGATTAAGGGAATTTCTCCTAAAAACGCACCTACCTATATAAAAGATCATGATGTTGGAGAAGAAGTCGGACCAAAATCCTCAAGTACTAAAAAGCAATTATATCAATGCACAGTTTGTGGTTTAATATACGACCCGGAAGACGGTGACCCTGATTCAGGTATTGCCCCCGGAACTGCATTTGAAGATATCCCTGATAAATGGACCTGTCCTGTATGTGGGGTTACGAAAGATGATTTTAAACCGATAAGCTCCTGAAATGATTAATGATTAATGTCTATTGATAATTGAAAAGGCAATACTATGCTATATGAATCTTTTAAAAACCACTTTACAATTTATAATTAAACTTTTGAACTTCTAAGCATTTAAGCCATTAAACATTCTTCATTTTAAAATAATCGTTCCATAATAATCATTTCGTAAATTTACACTTCAATTTGATGCTTGAAGATGAAGATCATTTTATCACATATTCTTACTCCTGTTTACTTTGTTGTTTTTGGTTTCTTGGTTGTAATATTTCAGCCAATTCAAATGTTATGTAGAAATATTTGGGGATATCAAAGTCATAAAACAAGTGTCGACATTTTGAACCTATTGCTATTTAAAAGTCTAATTATCGTTGGTGCAAAAATAAAAATTGAAGGATCATTCGACTTTCCGGCAAATCGCCCATTAATTATTGTTGCCAATCATCAAAGCACTTATGATATTCCTGCAATTTATTGGCTTTTTCGTAAAAATCATCCGAAATTTATTGCAAAAAAGGAGTTAGAAAAATACATTCCAAGCATTTCATATAATTTACGCCATAGTGGTGCTGCCATTATTGACCGTAAAAACCCCACTCAGGCCATCAAGGAAATTATTAGACTTGGCCGACTCATCGAAACAAATAAGTATTCAGCTTGTATCTTTCCTGAAGGGACCCGCAGCCGAACCGGTAAATTAAGATCCTTTCAATCGGGAGGAATTAAAACATTGTTAAAAGTGTCACCATCCGCCTTGATAGTTCCATTTGCCATTAATGGAAATTATAAATTACATCGATATGGTAAATACCCGTTGAGTTTTGGTGAAACCTTGAAGTTTACTGTTCTTGAGCCTATTGAACCAAATCATATTTTGGCTGAGGAATTAGTGCTTAAAATTGAACAGGAAATTTCAAAAGCTATAGGTGATTAAGCATTAGTTTTATAAACTAAAAACCAAAAGCTAACGCTAATAGCCCTTTATTTCTTCATTGTTCTTATCTTTCAATACTAACATTAGAGACTTTCCCTTATATTTACATTATTAACAAAACTATCTTAATGATGAAAGCACTTCTTTTAAGTCTATTTATTACCCTTACATTGGTTTCTTGCCAAAATATAGATTCAAAAAAAATCATTAATGACCAGACTGAAAACAACCGACTGGCTCAGGAAGTAATTACCGAAACACTCAGATCGTGGGACGCATACAAAGAATATGCATGGGGACATGATGCCCTGACACCGCTTTCAAAATCGTTTACCGACTGGTACAGCGAACCGCTCTATATATCACCTATTGATGCATACAGCACGCTCTACTTGATGGGATTAATGGACGAAGCAAAAGAAATTGAAAATTATGTAGTTGATTCATTAAATTTTAATAAAAATATAGATGCAAAAATATTTGAAGTGAACATTCGAATATTGGGTGGTTTGCTATCGATGTATGAATTATCAGAAAATCCAAAAGTTTTAGATAAAGCAAGAGATTTTGCAGATCGAATGATGCCTGCATTTAATACAAAAACAGGAGTTCCTAAATATTGGGTAAACCTTAAAACCGGAATTGCCAGAGGCGATACAGTGAACGTTGCTGAAGCCGGAACCTATACATTTGAAATGGGCATGTTAAGCTATTATACCAAAGATCCAAAATACTATCAGGCAGGAAAAAAGGCAACACTGGCTATTTACAATCGACGTTCAGCTATAGGATTGATAGGTGATGTAATTGATGTTGAAACAGGTGAATGGGTATCCGAAACAAGCCATATTTGCGCCGGGGTTGATTCTTACTATGAGTATCTGTACAAAAGTTACCTCATGTTTGGCGATTCTGAATTAGGTAAAATATGGGATGAAAGCATCATTGGTATTCACCAATATTTAGCTGAGGAGTTTGATGAAAAACTATGGTACGGACGTGTTAACATGAATACAGGTGATAGAACCAGTTCAGTAGTTACTCTATACGATGCATTTTTTCCTGCCATACTAGCTTTGTCGGGCGATATTGATCGTGCTGAAAAGTATGAGAAAACCTGGAGCTGGCTTTGGAATAAATACGGCTTAGAGCCCTCTGGTTATGATTATAAAAAAGCTATTGCAAAATATCCTGATTATGATCTTAATCCGGAAATCATCGAATCGGCTTATTACTTATATCATTTAACCGGTGATACAACCTATCTATCGATGAATAAGAAATTTTGGACTGATATTAAAAAATATTGTAGAACAGAAGTTGCATATACTTCTATTGTCAACGTCGAAACCATGGAACAAAAAGATTATATGCCCACTTTTTTCTTCGCCGAGACATTAAAGTATTTTTACCTTACTTTTTCACATCATCAAAACAATTTTAATTTTGATGATCATATTTTTAATACTGAAGCACATCCATTTCGAAGGAGTGGAATTGATAAAACAGAAGCAAAAATACGATTGGGGTTTTAAACCCATTCTCAGATAATTAGTTATGTATACTGGGATAACTAACTCGCTATAGTTGTTATTAGGATCATAAAGTCATGTTTAATAAGCAAACATGGCAGAAAAAATTTTTTTTTAATGAATTGAAAAAAATCATACTTTTAACATTAAGAATCTTCTGTTTTTTTGAATCAAGCCTAAATATTCGAAATTCAATAATTTTTATAAAACGAGCATGTTCGTTAAACATAAACAAGGATGAAAATTTATATGCAAGTTCAATCCATACTATTTTAAAATTAACCACATATGAAAAAACTGAAACTATTTTGTATAGCATTAATTGTTGGAATTTCAACTCAAATTAATGCACAAACTGCTGATGAAACTATTGCTAACTATTTCGAGAATACAGGAGGAGTAGCTAAATGGCAAGCACTTCAAGGGATTAAAATGAGCGCCAAAGTTAACCAGGGAGGAATGGAAATCCCACTTGAAATAATTCAATTAAAAGGAGGCAAACAAATGACCGTTATTAATTTTCAAGGAAAAGAAATTAAACAAGGTGTTTTTAATGGTGAGATTTTATGGAGTACCAATTTCATGACCCAAAAAGCAGAAAAAGGCGACCAGGAAACTACTGACAATATGAAACTACTGGTAAATGATTTCCCAGATCCATTTCTGGATTATAAGAAAAATGGCTATACTATCGAATTATTAGGTAAGGAAACCCTTGATGGTAGCGAAACTTTCAAGATAAAACTTACCAAAAAACCTATTACCGTAGATGGGGCAAAAGTGGAAGATATTACATATTATTTCTTTGATGCAGAAAACTTTGTTCCTTTGGTTATACATTCTGAAATTAAATCAGGTCCGATGAAAGGACAAGTTTCTGAAGTTAAAATGAGCGACTACCAAGAAGTAGATGGCTTATCTTTACCTCATTCAATGACCCAAGGCTTAAAAGGCCAACCCGGACAAGCGATTGCCATCGACAAAATTGAGTTAAATCCTCAAATCGATCCTAAGGAATTTGAATTTCCTGAAGAGGTTGCAGTTGGAGCTGATCCTGTTAAAAAATAACATCAAAACTACCCTCAATATTCACTTATTGAGGGTTTTATTTATTAACTAAACCATAAAAAATGAAAAAAATATTTTTTGCATTTGCATTCAGCATTGGTTTCTTGCCATTCAATTTGGATGCCCAAACCACAGGAGTTATTAATGCAAATGATTTATTTGGCGATTTATCTGTCCGACATATTGGACCTGCATTGATGAGTGGTCGAATCAACGATATGGAAACCCATCCCACGAATCCACGAATTATTTACACAGCTACTGCCGGTGGTGGAGTTTGGAAATCGAATGATGCCGGAACTACCTTCAACCCTATTTTTGATGATTATTGCCAATCGATTGGCGCCATCGCACTTGATCCAAACAACCCGGACAATATAATCTATGTAGGAACAGGTGAAACCTGGCCACGAAATAGCGTTTCAATCGGTGATGGATTATACAAATCGAAAGATGGTGGTACGAATTGGGAGAAAATTGGATTTGAAAAATCAGAACGAATTGCCAATATCATAGTAAACCCAAAAAATTCAAAAGAAATTTACGTTGCGGTGTTAGGTGCACTTTGGTCGGATAGTGATGAAAGAGGGGTTTACAAAACAACGGACGGTGGAGCAACCTGGGAAAAGGTGTTATATGTAAATCAAAAAACAGGAGCTGCCGAATT
The DNA here is from genome assembly GCA_018816945.1 of Bacteroidota bacterium. Taxonomy (NCBI): domain Bacteria; kingdom Pseudomonadati; phylum Bacteroidota; species Bacteroidota bacterium. Next base: position 24,239 of record JAHIVC010000023.1, read on the forward strand.
AGCAATGGATCCATCAAATCCCGATATTCTTTATGCATCAATGTGGGAGTTCAGGCGCACTGCCTGGTCGTTTGAATCGGGAGGTGATCATAGTGCCCTTTACAAATCCAAAGATGCAGGAAAAACCTGGAACAAGATTCACAATGGATTTCCAAAAGGAAAGTTGGGACGCTTGGCAATCGCGATAGCACCTTCAAGTCCAAATATCCTTTATACCATTATTGAAGCAGAAGAGGATCTCAGGAAAGGACTTTACAAAAGTGATGATGCCGGTGAAAACTGGAAACAGCTCAATAATGATTTTGAAATTACAGTACGTCCATTCTATTTTTCAAAAATAGTGATTGATCCTAAAAATCCTGATGTGGTAGTAAAAGCCGGATTGAGGGGTTCTATTTCCAGAGATGGGGGCAAGACTTTTAAAAATTTAGGAAATATGCACGCCGATATCCACGATATGGTATTTGATATCAATGATTCTGACAGAATTTACGTTGGCACGGATGGCGGAGTTTATCGTTCATGGAATGGGGGAACTACTTTGGAAATTGTGGAAAATCTTCCCTTATCTCAATTCTATCACGTGAGTGTAGATGACGCTGAACCCTATAATGTCTATGGTGGCTTACAGGATAACGGTTCCTGGTACGGGCCCTCGGCTGCCAGCGGAGGCATTGGTGCCAGGGAATGGAATTCAGTTGGTGGCGGTGATGGATTTAGGGTGTATAGGCATCCAACGAAAAACATTATCTATTCGGAAATGCAAGGTGCTGAAAATGTTTGGCGCTATGATGTTGACAATAAACTGATAAAAACGATCCAACCTTTGCCCGTAAAAGGATATCCAAAATTTCGGTTTAACTGGAACACCCCAATTACTACCAGTGTGCATAAACCTGATCGTTTTTATATCGGGAGCCAGTTCCTTCATAGATCAGAAGACATGGGTGATACCTGGACAATTATTTCTCCAGATTTAACTACCAACGATAAGAGCAAACAGGAGCAGGCTAATTCGGGTGGTTTATCTATAGACAATTCCGGAGCTGAAAACCACACAACCATATTTACCATTGCCGAATCACCTCTTGACGAAAATGTTATCTGGGTAGGAACCGATGATGGAAATGTTCAAGTAACTACCGATGGAGGTAAAACCTGGACAAACACTGTCGCTAACATAGCCGGTTTACCAAAAAATACCTGGGCATATCATATTGAAGCCAGTTCATTCGACAAAGGAACGGCCTATGCTGTTTTTGAAGGTCATACTACAGGTGATTTTAAGCCTTATGCGTACAAAACCAGTGATTTTGGAAAAACATGGAAAAATATCATTACTGATAATATTGTTGGTTTTGCCAGAAACATTCAGGAAGATTATGTAAATCCGAATTTACTGTTTTTAGGAACTGAATTAGGTTTGTACATTACTTTGGATGGTGGCCTGAGCTGGACCAAGTTTACCAAAAATATTCCTCCGGTTGCAGTTCATTATATTGAATTGCACAAAAAAACCAACGATTTGATATTAGCTACTCATGGCCGTGGAATTATCATCATTGATGACATTTCTCCGCTGCGTGAAATTACCTCGGAAGTAATAAACAAAACCTTGCATTTTTTCACCAGTAAACCAACCGTGATGAAAGATCAAGGTGGCTTTGCCAGCAGTTTCGGTACTGAAGTTCAATTTATCGGTGCAAACCCTACTTCTGCTGCGCAAATAAAATATCTGCTACCAAAGCGACATACTTTTGGTAAAATGACTTTGGAAATTCAGGATATGGATGGAAAAGTAATTTCAACTTTGGGTGCCGGAAAATCGAAGGGGATCAATATCGTTAACTGGTCCTATTCTATTAAACAACCAAAAGTTGCAAAAGGAAAAACTTTCAGTTTTGGTGGAATTACGTCACCGAGGGTAAAAGCCGGAAAATATAAAGCCGTTATTACAAAAGGTAAAGACGTTTTTGAACATGTATTTGAGGTTGTTTATGATGAGCATGCAGGTCTTACAGCAGCAGATCGTGACTTGAAGCATAGTACGACCATGAAAATGTACGATATGACCCAAGAACTTGCGTATATTGTTTATCAGTTAGATGCCATCTTAGAAGCCAATGCGAATAATAAAAAACTTGTAGCTTCTTTAAATTCGCTTAAAGAAACCTTGGTTATTACTACGGGTGATAATTATGTTGGCTCAGCAGAACCCCAATTAAGGGAAAAAATGGCTGATCTTTATGCAAAAATAGCCGGCAGTTACGATAAACCTACTTCTAATGAATTAAATTATTTACTTATCATCGAAGAAAGCTTTAATCAAGCAAAACTCGATTTTGCCAAGTTGATCAAAAAGGTAAAATTGGATGTATTGAAATTAAAAACATTTGATGAGTTCCTAAACGAATAAGCAAAAGAAAGGCCGGTTTTATCCGGCCTTTCTTTATTTTGGCATACATAGCGAAAATTTAAAGTCTGTGACGAATGCTATTAAAATGCGTTGGGGAGCCTGCCTGCCTGCAGGCAGGTTGCGGGTTGCTTTCCTGTCAAGTTACACAGAAGTTGAAGCGGGGTAGAAAGCTTGCATAACCACTTAAACCCATATTGCATATAGCCTTTGCTAGGAGTTCGTTGTTCTTGTTTATCAAACATTTAAAGTACCTATATAGTAATTAAATTCGTCCATATCTTCATCATCTAAAAAGTCTACCGTGTGATTTTCATTCTCTTTTATCCGGCAGGAACTGATAATGAAAAGTAATGATATCAGTGGAAGAAATAACTTCTTCATAAAAATTTAATTGAGAAAATACTTCGAGATAATTGCCAAAAGCGCATCTTTTTTAGTAGGTTTGGAAATATAATCGTTACAACCCGCTTCAAGTGCCTTTTCTTTATCCCCCGGCATAGCATAAGCTGTTTGAGCGATAATAATGACGTCACGATTAAATTCGCGAATTGCCCGTGTAGCTTCATAACCATTCATTATAGGCATCTTGATGTCCATCAATATTAAATCTAATTTTTCATTCTGACAGATTTTTATAGCATCTACTCCTGTCTGAACATGATAGATTTTTTTGCAGTTATCTTTCACTATTGCAGTCAGATAAGCATCCGAACTCTCCTGATCTTCTGCAATCAATAATGTGATTTGTTTTAATTTATTCATGGCACTTTTATTTATGGCAATGTCTTCTTTGTCTTTGTGATGCTTGGTATATTTATAAGGTAAGCTGAAATAAAATTCTGAACCTTCTCCTTCTTCTGAATGAACCCAAATTTTCCCTTTGAGCATTTTAACATAAGATTTGGTGATAGAAAGACCTAACCCTGCTCCTTCATATAAACTCGATAAGCTTGAATCGACTTGAACAAATCGATCAAATATTATTTTTAATTGGTTTTTAGGGATTCCTATACCTGAGTCAATTATAAAAAATTTAAGCTCGTTATCAAATTCCTCGTATCCCATTTCAATAAATCCTTCGTCAGTATATTTTATCGCATTTTTAAGCAATTTGTTGAATATAGCATACAACTTTTCTTTATCAGTTTGGATTAAGATGTCGGATTTTGGTTTGTTTTTAAAGATAAATTTCAACCCTTTACTTTCAATTTCCGGTAAAAACAAATTGAATATATCTTGCATTTGTTCGTTAATATTTACTTCCGAAAGATCAACTTTTACATATCCTGCTTCTATTGTCGAAACATTTAATAAATCATTAATAATGTTCAGCATTCTTTCACCGCTACTCTCAATCACCTCAATGTATTTATCCCTTTCTTCTCCGGTTAAATCTTTTTCCTTAAGCAAATCTGCAAACCCCAGAATGCCATTCATCGGTGTACGTATTTCATGACTCATATTAGCCAAAAATGAAGACTTTAAACGATCGCTTTCTTCAGCTTTTTCTTTGGCAATAATCAGACTTTTTTCAATTTTCTTTCGAATTTTAATCTCCTCAATAAGATTTTGATTACGTTCGTCAAGTAATTTTGTGCGATCTATTACTTGTTCCTCCAAACCTTGATTAATTTTTGTTATTTCATCTTGCTTCTCGGCCAGTAATATTCTTTGATTGAAATCAAGGCGTTTCAAAAATTCGATATTATATAAAGCCAACATGCTAATAACATGAGCCGAGATAAAGAATGCACCTGCAACTAATAAGTGCCCAAACTGTGTATCTGTTGAATCATAAAAAATAAAAATGGCAATACTATAGATAAGGGTCAGTATAATTCCTGCTATAGTCGCAGGAAGAAACCTAAGGTGAATAAAAAAATATCCAGCCATAATTACCAAAAACATTCCTCCATAATAATATAAATTATTAGGATTTCGTAGTAACATATATATAATGCCGCTACCACCTGCAATAAAGCTTATTGATAGAAGTGTCTGCCAGATATTTCTGAAATATTTGTGAAATGAAAAAAGAAAAACTCCTGATAATATAGGTATTACGATTAAATACCTTATGATGTGGAATTCTTTTATAAATTCTTCAGAAGTTATTAAATCTAAGTATCCAAAGGCAGCATAGAGCAGTGAAACTGTTATAAATGAGATTCGAAATGGTATGAGTGAATTCTTAAAATAGTCTTGCCTGAATTTGGCTTCAATATTTTTGTTGAAGAAGTTTAAGGTGATCTTATTTATATTCAAATCAATATTGATATTCCGAATATTATTATTGATTCCGGGAATTTTAATCATTTTTAGGTCTTAATTCATCGCTAAAGATATTAAAATAAGTTCTTTGGAAAATTAAATAAATAAAAAAACTGCAAACATGCTTTCGAACATTAAAAGTACATCCTGAATAGTCTAGACAAAAAAGGAAGTAAATATATCCTACTATTTGATCCCGCGAAGACGAATTCTTAGGCAGGATCTCAAGGCTATTTTACCCACAGCCTGCAAGGAGGTTTATTTATATGTTGTTTGTATTTTTTGCAATACTACTCAATCGTGAAAAGCCTTAGGATATTTTCAACAGAAATAACTTCATCCGCCTTGGCGACTTCAACTACCTTAAAATGATGATTTATAATCTCAACATCTGTTGAGTTTTTGCTCTTTGATTTGAATCCTCTTTGCTCAATAATATTTTTTAAATTTTCTTCTGTAAGCTGAGAATTAGATTTGACATATAAAGTGAGATAAACCGGACATCCAAATTCAGTTTGCATGCCAATAATATCTGCCTGTTCTGCCAGTATGCCTCTCAGATTTTCAGTATCCAACTGATCCAGAAAATTATCAATACGGATTTTATAAACAATAAGATGGTCATCATTCAAATCAATTTCCTGTAACCGAACCTTAGCCGGGGTAAAAATCCATTCCCTGATTTTAAGGGTATCGGTCATGTCAGGAGCATACCAAATTTTTACCGTAAAAGTGCCGACATAAGTATCTATTCCATAAACTCCATCCATATCGTACATGTGATTCGAAAATGCAACCGAACTGCCATAGCATTTAATTGTTTTCAAATCGTGAATAGTATATATCTCCATCTCCGATTTCGTTTCAGGTTCGGCCCAATATTCACTCAAGGTTGGCAATTCGAATGATTTACCCAATACAAGTCCTGCAATAATTAAAATAACAACAATGATTGCGGGCCACCATTTTCTTCCTTTTCTGTTGATTGCCAAAGCGCCTTTTTCTGGACACACTTGCAGGCAATCGGCACATAAATGGCAGTCGATATGTTTTATAACAGTTTCCTTTGAGACTTGAATGGCTTGGGGGCATGCTTTATCACATAATTTACAACTGGTGCATATTTTAGCATCTCGTTTCACCTTTAATAATGGGAAAATCCTGCTTTGCATCGTGTAAAGCTCAAATATATAAGCTATGGCACAAAGAAATGCCAATGGCCAAATAAAACTGATATTTATTACGTAAACATTAAGAAGCAGGTAAATTCCCAGAATACTTACAGTGAGGGTAAAATACCTGAAAATACTTGATAGTGCTCCGAGTGGACAAAGGTATTTACACCATAAAAGCCGTATAAAAATAGATCCAATAATTACTAATAGGATGGCACCTATGGCCATCATTACATTCACATCGGGATTAAAACCGGAAGCAACTGCATAATAAGGGCAGAACCACTTGCAGAACAATTCACTCGATTCAACAGTGAAGTAAACAGTGATAAAGAGTAAGCCATACTTCAGCGATCTTAAAATTTTATCGGTGACACCGGTAATTGTGTAACGCATTTTAAATTTATCTCCAATTTTACCTAACCATTCTGAAATTGATCCGATGGGACAAATAAAAGAACAAAACAATTTACTAAATAGGATAATGGCTATAACGAATATCAACCCCATCGCAATTTGAGCACTGGTCATGGTACAAGCCAGGGTATCGTTTACCAAAAAACTAGTCAATGCCTGAATCCCTCCAAATGGGCAATAAGCTTCAAAATCTGCTAAATAATTAGGGTTAATAAATAAACTAATTCCCATGTAAATTAATAATGAAAAAATTATTAGCTGGATGCTTAGTCTGTAAGGATTGGTTTTAATCTTTTTCATATTGGAAATACTGATGAGGGGAGTGGATTAGAAAAATCCCCGACTAAAACATGGCCGGGGATCTATTATTGAGAATTCGCTTAGAGCTATTACTTTTTCTTGGCTTCTGTTTTAACCGCTGTTTTAGCTTTATCACAAGTGGCCGCTTTATCACAGGTGGCTGCTTTATCGCAAGTTCCTGTTTTATCACAAGTGGCTGCTTTATCACAGGTGGCTGCATTGGCACAAGTTGTTGTTTTTTTCTCTAAACATGTAGCAGCAGTTGGGCATGTTGCACATTTTGATGAAACTTCTTTTTTTGCTTGTTCGGTTTTCGCTTTTTTAACAATTTTTTTCTGATCCTGAGCAACTACATTTGCAACTAAAAAGAAGGATAAAAAAGTAATGCTGATAAATAATACAATTTGTTTTTTCATATCTATGGTTTTAAAATTTATTTATGATCCAAAAATAACACATTGATTTTAGTTAACAGGTTAACTATATGTTAAATGAGGTTATAGCGATGTTATTTTATGTTATAGCGATGTTAATATTTTAGCCGTTAGTCAAAATCTTTTTAATTTTGACACATGAAGAAGATGAAATTCCAATTGGTTTTATTGATTATTACTATATTTTGCCTGTCAGGATTGGTGGGAATTCAAATTAATTGGATCCTCAAACAAGCCAATTTACAAGAACAAGAATTTAATAGAGATGTCAAAAAGGCCTTAATAAGCATAGAAAAAAATCTTGAAGGTATCAGCGAATGTCCTTTTACAAATAAAACAGAAAATAATTGCATGGCATTGCTCAATACCTTTAAACAAGCGATTAATCTTGATTCCCTCATTACCCACGATTTAAATTATCACGGGATAGATTTGGATTATGAATATGGCATCGTGAATGTAAAGTTGGATAATTACTGGAGCGCACAAAAGGGTACAACGGTGACGGTAGATCTGGCCCAGGGACTACATGAATCAGGGTATGAGCTAAAGATTAATTTTCCGAAAAAAAGCGATTTTGTTTTTGCGCAGATTGGTTATGCTTTTATTAGTTCATTGCTTTTAATTATCCTTGTGGTTGTTTCCTTCATGCTTATTTTCAGATATTATAAAAGAGAAAAGTCGCTTACAGAGCGGATTCGTGAGTTTGTTAATAACATGACCCATGAATTTAAAACTCCTATAGCTAATATTGCCTTTGCAAATAGCATGATTTCAAAGCACTCAAAGGTTGAAAATGACTCAAAACTTCAATCCTTTACTCAAATTATTAAAAGTGAGCAAGCGAAGCTGAACGACCGTGTTGAAAAATTATTGAGTACCTCTTATAGTAATAAAGAGGCAATAAAAGAGTTTGAAAAATTGGATTTGTCGGTTTTGATTCAAGAAATTATTAGTTCAAATCAGGTACAGATATTGAATAAAAATGGAAAGATCAATTTTTTCGAATACGGCGATGATCACATCATTCTAAGTAATAGTAACCAACTTCAAATCATTCTGGATAATTTAATAGATAATTCAATTAAATATTGCACCGTTAACCCAGAAATTGATATTACATTGAAATCAAGCGAAAAATATCATCTGATTGAGGTAAAAGATAATGGAATTGGAATTTCGCCCGATCAGCAGAAATTGATATTTGATCAATATTACCGCGTGCCAACCGGTGATGTTCATGATATCAAAGGATTCGGAATTGGGCTGTATCATGTGAAACGAATTCTGGACCAAATTGGTGGGGAAATTATGGTGAATAGCGAAATAAATAAAGGAAGCCAATTTATCGTTAAATTGCCTAACCATAGAAAATAACCACGACTGTGCAAATGAAACCAAGGATACTAATTGTTGAAGATGACGTTAATCTGGGATTCCTGCTGGTTGAGTATCTGGAGTCGAATGGTTTTGAAGTTAAGCTGTATATTGATGGTGTTGCCGGTCTGAACGGTTTCAGGATGGGAACCTACGACCTTTGTATTATCGATATCATGTTACCCAAGATGGATGGCTTTAGTTTGATCAAAGAGATTAAGATGCTTGATAAACATATTTCGATCATCATCTTATCCGCCCGTTCATTGAAAGAGGACAAACTAAAAGGATTTGATATTGGTGTTGATGATTATATTACCAAGCCATTCGATGAAGAAGAGCTTGTTTGCAGGATAAATGCCGTTTTAAACCGAAAACAAAAACCTGACCCGTCGAAGCAGGCTAATTTATCAAAAGTTTCGGTTGGAGATTATAGTTTCGATCCACTTAATCAGGTACTATCGTTGAACTCGAATAAGTATCGTTTGACTTTTAAGGAGAATAAAATTCTGCAATTACTAAGCATGTCAAAAAATGAACTGGTAAAACGGGATGAGATCATGGAGCAGGTTTGGGGCGATTCGAATTATTCTACCGGCAGAAGCCTTGACGTATTCATTTCAAAATTAAGAAACTACCTTAAAAAGGATCCTAAAATAAAAATTTCGACAATTCCATCAGTAGGATACATCCTGGAAGAGAATGCGGACATTGGTTCGTGATTAAGTTGCTGGTTGCTGGTTGCTAATGCGGCAAAACCTACATTCTTCATTCTTCATTTAGCATTCCTACCCGAACGTTCCGTTCTGAACGGGCGGGCAACATTGGCCAATAACAAGTGATTTATTTAATAATCAATTGTTTTATCAATTTCCCTTTCCTGTTTGTAAAAATTACAAAATAGGTACCTTTTTGATAGCCGCTTAAATCAATTTGATCGTTTAAGAAATCTTTTCGTTCCAAAACACATTGTCCGGCCAAATTAAAAATAGATAGATCAACCGGTTCCGGTGAAGCTATCGTAACGATCTTTTCTGCTGGATTTGGATATAATTGAATCCCATCTTCTTTGTCTTCATCAAAAATACCAGTGCCGATATCGGTTGTGAACGACCATGCAGCTCCTTCAGTTTCGCCTATCGTATTCCGATTTACAACTTTCCAATAGTAGGTAGTTTGATAGCTTAGTGTAGCTGGTTGATAGGTGCTTGTTTCATTTGTGTTATTTAACACTTTCTGTGCAGGTGGATTGCTTGTTCCAAAATACAAATCGATCTGATCAGTATTTGATCCGTTGTTCCAGCTCAAGGTTGGGTTTGTTGAAACTGCTGTTGCCTGGTTTTGGGGTTGAGGATTGGAAGGCTGCCCGGGAGGATCTGTTTGAATTCCCGCAATAGTCTTTAAATAATTGATATAACCTGCATCAATTTCTTCATAAGAAATATCGAAAACATTCCAATCTAATCCGCTCAAGAAAAAATCCCGGATGGTTGGGTAATCAGCATGATTTTTTTGCATAAAATGCCAGAATGCCTGTCCGAATGAATAAACCGACATATAACCATCAGTATCAGGCATTATTTCAGCAAGATTCGGAAAATGACCATGCTCATTTTTAAACCTTTCCAAGCCCTCTTTAAAATACCATGAACGGTTGGCCAGGTAATCGTCATTAACACTTTCGTATGCCATGATCTCAGCCATTCCTTCTGAATGAAAACTGGGAATAGCAAACAGATGAGTTACGAAGTTAAAATGAAAACCGTGAAAAAATTCATGGGGTATCAAAGTTTTAAGTGCTTCGTCAAGTCCACCCCAAGCTACTGTTGGAGATAAAAAATCTATTTTATCGCCTGACCATGCACTTCCACCATTGTAATCGTCTAAAATCACCATACAATAAAGCCCCGCCTGAGCATTGGGATAAACCACACAATTAAATTTATGGAGAATTGGAAATTCAAAAAGTGTTGTATAATGTTCAAATTTTTCTTCCAGTTTACCAGCGATATCATCCATAAACTGAATATCCTGGGGAGTCGAATAAATATTAAAATGATTGGTTTGGCGCTGCAATACAATGCGATTGGCAACATCGTTTTCATAAAAATAGGTCAAATGATGTTGCCAAATAGTTTCATAACCATCCGGGCCAAGATTTTGTATTCCAACTACAGATAATGCTTGTGCTTCGATATAGGATACCATTAACGATCTTTTATTAATCGAAGTAAAATCATCCATACTTTTGATATCATTAATCACTGGATTATGCCCCAACTCACTGATAGCTTCAACAATTGTGTTGCTATTTATATAAAAGCCACTATAAAAAAGCCCGAAAGCTTCTGCAAAATAAGAAGGACAATAGCCACCCTGGCTCCTTATTTGTTTTTTCTTTAAAATCAATTGTGCAAGGGTATTCTTTACCAGTCTCGAAAAAGAATCTTCATAAACATCATTTCTTCCTCCGGGAGGAATTGAAACATAAATTTCATTCGGAACTTTGTATCCGCCACATTTCCAATCAGGAAAATCAAAATTGATGAACGCACTTAATTCTTCTTTCCCAACCAGAAAGATTTTTACCTTTTCCTCTTCATCGAATAAATTATCGAGGCCGGGACGATCCCAATATGAGCATAGCTCCAGGAACCATTGATCAATTTCATTTTTGATCTCATCCCAATATTCCGACTGGGATTCATGGGCATAAAAAGCTGTATGTTCGCTTTCTGCAATTAAAGCGGGTGGCTCGGGATGATAGACTCTTGAACTATTACTGATCCGAAATTCATCAATCCAACCATCGAACTGGATATTACTGCCCCCATCAACACCACCCAAAAAAACCTTACGTTCAGCATTACATAAGCTGCCATCAGTTCCTTCAGGAAATGACTGTGAATTACTAAAAACCTTGTTCCAGTCCTGATCATGAACAATAAATGATATACTAGCATCTGCGGAATCGCTGGCAAGTATTACATGATGCCATTTTTCAATCTCCAACCCGGTCTGCTGTTCAATCCTTATTTCAGCAAGATTATCGAAAGTTACCCCACAATTAAAACCAAGGCCATCACTCCTAAAACCGATAACAATGGCTGCAACTCCCTGTCCATCTTTAATAAACAGGCTTGGAAATGCAGTTGAACCTGAACCGTAATTCCCAACTTTTACCCAGAACTCAATACGCCAGTCCCTGCCAAGGTTAAGCTCTGATGCAGGTTCAATCAGAATGCATTGTAATCCTTCTTCATTGTTCATTCTAAAGGCCTGTCCAAAACCGGTTAAAGAATTTCCATACACAGATTCGTTGCCCCAGTTTTGAACATTTCCGCTATATGATCCCTCAAAGGTCAGATCATTGTTGAAGTGGATTAATAATACCGTCGAATCATCATTGATGCAAGGATTGCCATTTTGTTGTGAGAAGGAATAAAAGGACACAAATATTCCAATAACAAGGAAAGTAAGGGATTTCATAATAAAATATATATAGTTCTTTTAATTATAATCAAATTCAATCCCCTACTCCAATAAGATCGTTGATCTTACAAAAATCAATCTAAAAATAATACCGAATCTACAAAAAATTTAGCTTCATTTATGGCCTAATTATTTATATTGAATAAAAATTACATCTCTCCTTCATTATTAAAATTTGTTTTATTTATCTGAATATCTGATTAATATTAGTTTTAAAGTATTATGCTATACTAATTAATAATATATTTTAAGTACTTTGTCTTGCATAGTACTGAAAAATGTTTTATGTTTGTAGCATGAATATTGAAAAAACACAAGCACAGATGAAGAAAGGGGTACTGGAATTATGTATATTATCCATAATTACTGGAAAAGAAGTTTACGCCTCCGATATTCTGGAAGAATTAAAACATTCGGAACTGATCGTCGTTGAAGGCACCTTATATCCCCTCTTGACTCGTTTAAAAAACGATGGCCTCCTAAGTTATCGCTGGGAAGAATCAAAATCGGGCCCACCGCGAAAATATTATGAAATTACCGAGATAGGTAAAAAAGTATTAAAAGAGTTAGACATCAGTTGGAAGGAACTGGTCAATGCTGTTCAATTGCTAACCAAATCAAACAATTTAATTTAAAAAAGCCAAAAAAATGAAGAAAACATTCACTATAAATATTAGCGGAATAATTTTTCACATTGACGAAGATGCATACTCGAAGCTGAATTCCTATTTAGGTAGTATAAAAAATCACTTCACTAATCTGGATGGAAGAGAAGAAATCATCTCGGATATTGAAAGCCGCATCGCTGAAATTCTACAGACAAAACTAAGCGATTCAAAACAAGTTATTGTTATCGAAGACATCAACGAAGTTATCGTAATCATGGGGCAGCCCAGCGATTTTTCGGATGAAGATGAAGAACCTGTTAAATCCCGCACAAATTATTCGGATCAGCAAACCGGCTATAAAAGATTGTACCGTGATCCTGAAAACAAAATGATTGGTGGAGTAGCCGGAGGAATTGGCGCTTATTTGCATATAGATCCGCTTTGGATAAGAATCCTGTTTATTATTGCATTATTTACAACAATAGGTGGGTTTATCTACATCATTCTTTGGATTGTTGTTCCGGAAGCTTTGACAACATCAGAGCGACTGGAAATGCGTGGCGAAAAAGTGAATATCTCGAATATCGAAAAATCAATTAAGGATGAATTCGATAATTTGAAAGGAACGATTAATGACCTGACGAACCAAGCTAAAGAAACTTACAAAAAAAAAGCGATATACCTAAGACAGTTTTCGAGGACATCCTAGAGCTATTCGTTAATATTGCCAAAGCATTTTTTAAAGGGATCGTGATCTTGCTCGGAATCGTGATTATGGTAACCGGGCTTTCACTTGTGCTGGTATTTGTTGCGGCATTCTTTGGTCGTGGAATCTGGTTCTTCGATGGTCCGGATATGGTTGTATTGCCTGCTTTTCAGCTCATGGATCTTTTCCTAAGCAGTTCGGGTAATATCGGTTTATTAAAAGTAGGATTATTTTTCCTGATCGGAATACCGTTAATCATGTTAATGTACGCAGGTATCCGAATGATTTTTGGATTTGAAAGGGTCAGGCATCTGGGATTAACTGCCTTTGTTCTTTGGTTAATCGGATTGGCTCTTACCTTGTCTTTTTCATACAGAATATTTCATAATTTCAGGTACGAAGCGGAAGATAAGTATGAATACGCAATCGAACAACCCAAAACAAATGAAATTTTCCTTGAAACCAAAAATTCCGACAAAACATTAAATTACAAGTACGATGAACTCATTGAAATTGACGATTTGGAAATTGCGGTGACAGATGATGGTTTTTATATTAATAAGGCAAGACTGGATATCAGAAAAAGCAATAATGATCAGATTAGTTTGACAAAGCATGCAACTGCCCGTGGAAGGTCTGGATTTGCAGCTAAAGAAAGAGCTGAATTAACCGTTTATAACTTTAAGCAAGAAGGAAATCGCTTCATTTTTGATGAGTTTTATAAAATCCCGAAAGATGTACTTTGGGCCGATCAGGAAATCACTTTAGAATTACGGATACCGGTTGGCACAAAAATTAAACTGGATCAAAATATGTACAATATTCTACGTCATAACTCCGGATATTATTATTATAGCTGGTCCGATCAGGATTATGTAATGACAGAAGATGGGCTTGAAAAATCCAGGAATTTAATGGAGAACTCAGACGATTCAGTTCAAAAAGGCTATTCAGGCATCAACTCAATTAATTTAAATTATTTTGGATTATCCTTTAATTATTTTATAAAATAATGCCATTTAGCGAGTTGCTGAGAATATTGAGAATTTAACTTTAAATACTTTAGTCACTTCATTTTTTCGTTCATTACTTAATTCTGCGTTTTCTAAGTAAATTGACGACAGTAGCGGTAGAGTTCCTCTATCGCTATTTTATTTTTGCTAAAACTGCATTCAACCGGTCGTTTATCTTCAAAATATTTTCCGGTGTAATTTAATCCAGCCGGATCTGTAGCAAGCCAAACAGGGGTTACAGCTCCGGTTTCAGGTGATTCGTGCCCTCCAAAACCTAAATTATTACTCAATTTTGAATTTACTTCACCGGGATGACAAGCATTTACCACAATACCAAAATTATCCAACCGTTCGGCAAATGCAACGGTAAGCATTCTATTTGCCTGTTTCGATTGTCGATAGGCCAAATCATTGTGATATGGGCGATGTTCAAACTGAAGATCATTGATATCCATATCACCGGCCCATGAACTTGCCACATTCACGATTCTGGCATCCTTCATACCAGACATAAACTCACTGAAATAGTGCATCATCCTGAAATAGCCTAATATATTTGTTGCAAACTGCAACTCAAAGCCATCGGTGGTAGTTCTTCGCTCACGAGGAGTAGTGGCAGCGTTATTTATTAAGATATGTAAGGGTCCCTCCCATCTTTTATATAAATCCCTTATAGAGGTATGGCTTGATAAATCAACCAACTCGTACCAAACTTTAGCACCGGGTTTTAATGCCTGTATTGTGCCAACGGCTTCTTCCAGCCTTCTTTCATTTCTACCCAAAAGAAATACTTCAAAATCCATAAAAGCTAATTTCCGTGCAATAGCAAACCCAATTGCGCCATAAGCACCGGTTACAATTGCAGTTTTTGGATTTTCTTGTTCCATGCAAATTTTGATTTCTTATATCGAATATAATCTATATCACACAATTATGTCAATATTTGTTAATAAATAGCCCAAATTGTGAATTTTTTATTTATAATCATTTTAATTAGCTTTGCCGATAATTGAAAGAATTAAAACCAATGACGAAAATTCTTGATAGGAATAAAATATTGAAATACTTAAATAAGGATGAAATCCTGAATGATTTTCGTATTGCCAACGAGAGCAGACAGGTGAGTATCTTGGGTCGTAGGGAAGTATTAACAGGAAAAGCGAAGTTTGGGATTTTTGGCGATGGGAAGGAAATTCCGCAATTGGCAATGGCTAAGGTATTTCAGAATGGTGACTGGCGCTCAGGTTACTATCGTGATCAAACCTTTATGTTTGCTTCCGGGATGATGTGTTTGGAGGAATTTTTTGCTCAGCTTTATGGTGATACCGATCAGGAATTCAACCCCGGAACCGGAGGTCGCTTGATGAACAATCATTTTTCAAGACCAACCCTTGACAAAAATGGAAACTGGCTGAATCTTTCTGAACAAAAAAACTCAGCGACCGACACCTCCCCTACTGCCAGCCAAATGCCCAGAGCGCTTGGCTTAGCGCAGGCTTCAAAGATGTATCGAAATAATCCTGAACTCAAAAATAATCAGCAGTTTTCAATAAAAGGGAATGAGGTTGCTTTTGCAACCATCGGAGATGCAAGTACCTCGGAAGGTCAGTTTTTTGAAACAATCAATGCTTCAGGTGTTTTACAGGTACCCTTAGCTGTTTCTATTTGGGATGATGGTTGGGGGATTTCGGTTCCGATAAAATTTCAAACCACAAAAGGAAATATATCCGAAATATTAAAAGGTTTTGAAAAAACCAAAGTAGCGGATGGTTTTCTGATTTATAAAGCCAAAGCATGGGATTATCCTAATTTAATTCAAACTTATCGGGAAGGAATTCAACAATGCCGTAAAAACCACATTCCGGTAATTTTTCATATTACAGAGGCTACTCAACCTCAAGGGCATTCTACTTCCGGTTCGCATGAACGCTATAAAACCGAAGAACAACTTCAGATTGAAAAAGAAAGAGACGGGATTGCGGTGATGAGAAACTGGTTGCTTGGATCAGGCATTGCAACTGAGGAAGAATTGGCGCATATTGAAACAGAAGCTATTAAAAGAGCTAAAGAGGCCAGAAAAAATGCCTGGAACAACTACCAAAAACCCATTAAAAAGAAACAACAGGAATTCCTGAAAATGGTGGATGTAACTACTTGTAACTGTGCTAAAACAGCTAAAATTGAGCTGATCAAAACAGAACTTTCAAAAGTGGGAGAACCCATTTATAAAGATTTGATGTCTTCAGGGAAAAAGATACTCAGGCTCATTTGTAACTCGTGCAGTAATCCTCAAAACTCACTAAAAACAAACGTTACCAATTGGTTGAATAAAGAGATGGCATTAAGTAAGGATAGATATAGTTCGCATTTATACAGTGAATCGGATCAATCAACACTTAAAGTTAAAGAAGTTAAAGCCATCTATAATGAAAATCCGGAATCAATTCCGGGCCGTGAAATTTTATTAAAAAATTTCGATTATATTTTTAATAAATATCCTGAATCCTTAATTTTCGGAGAGGATGTTGGAAAAATTGGAGGAGTAAATCAGGCACTTGAAGGCTTACAAAAGAAATACGGAGAGTTGAGAATTGCTGATACCGGAATCAGGGAAGCAACGATTATTGGTCAGGGTATTGGGATGGCAATGAGAGGCTTACGACCCATTGCAGAAATCCAGTATTTCGATTATTTATTATATGGTTTACAATTACTTAGTGATGATTTAGCTACATTGAGTTACCGCAGTCGTGGCACTCAAAAAGCACCATTGATTATTCGTACGAGAGGACATCGGCTCGAAGGCATCTGGCATTCGGGATCACCTTTAAGCATGGTTATCAATTCTGTTCGTGGCATGCATGTATTGGTTCCACGCGATATGACTCAGGCTGCGGGCTTCTATAATACAATGATGGTATCCGATGATCCTGCACTTATCATCGAACCACTTAACGGATATCGAATCAGAGAAAAAGTTCCATCAAATATTGGAGAATTTAGGGTCATTCCGGGAAAGGCAGAAATTTTGGTTAACGGAAAGGATTTGACACTGGTAACTTATGGTTCATGTGTAAGAATCGCTCAGGATGCAGTAAATCAACTTAAAGAATTTGATATTGAGGTTGAATTGATTGACGTTCAATCATTATTACCTTTCGATACGGATCAAATCATCAATCAGTCGCTTCACAAAACAAATAAAATTTTATTCTTTGATGAAGACGTACCGGGTGGTGCAACTGCATACATGATGCAGATGGTTTTGGAAGGGCAAAAAGGTTTTTATCATTTGGATGCAGAACCAAAAACCTTAACTGCCAAAGATCATCGGGCAGCTTATAGTACGGATGGGGATTATTTTTCGAATCCAAATGCTGAAGATGTTTTTGACGCGGTTTATAACATGATGCACGAATACAATCCTATAAAATATCCTAAGATTTTTTGATTTTTCACAATGAACCTTAATAAACAACATGAAAGTATTTATAACTATTTTATTCCTTCTTTTGGGAAGTTCGATCGCCGGAATTTCACAAAACAATTATAATTCTACCACTGCTGAGAAAGGAGAAGGGATCTTATCGTTACTTCGCAGGAATGGCCTAGATCCTGCAGTATATATGAATGAATTTATAAAGATCAATAAGGCTCATCTGAATAAAAATAATGAATTAATTATTGGGAGAAAATATTTTTTGCCGGGGATACCAACTACCAGCAACTTTGCCATCTTCGGTAAAAAATATGAAACCGTTGATATTATCGATCAGCAATTAAAAGGAGCCACTTATTATTTGATCAGCGGACATGGTGGTCCCGATCCAGGAGCGGTATCAATTATTGAAAATAAACAGGTTTGTGAAGATGAGTATAATTATGATATTGCGTTAAGGCTTGGCAGGGCCTTAATCCAACGTGGGGCCACTGTTTATATGATTATCAGGGATATAAACGATGGTATCAGGGATGAACGCTTTTTAAAATGTGACCACGATGAATTGTGTTACCCTGACAAGAAAATCCCTCATAACCAATTGCTCAGGTTGCGACAAAGAACCAATGCAGTAAACAAATTATACTTGGCTGACAAAGAAAAATTTCAACGGGTAATTATTATCCATATGGATGCAAGAAGTAAAAATGAAGATTTGGATGTTTATTTTTATTACGACAAACGGAGTAATAGTGGTAAAAAAATGTCGGAAATTTTGCTGAATAAGCTAAAACAAAAATATAACACGCACCAGCCCGGCAGAGGTTATGACGGTACAGTGTCACCACGTAATCTATTTGTACTTCAAAACACCTACCCTACTGCCACATTCATCGAACTTGGAAATATGAATCATCAACAAAATCAAAAACGGTTTCTAATAGCAGATAATCGTCAGGCCCTAGCTAATTGGCTTACCGAAGGATTGATCGAAGACTTTAATGAAGAAGTAAAGAAAAAATAATTTCGATCAGCTATTAGCTTTTAGCTGTTGGCTTTTAGGTTATTGGTTGTTTGTTGTTAGCTTGTATAAAAGTCAATAACCAATAACTAAAAAAAATACATCAGGTAAAATAGGTTGAATCTAAAACTAAATGCTGTTTTGTAATTCAGCTTCTTCCATGATTACTTCATAAACATAACCTGCACCAAAATCTTTATTCAGGTTTATGGTTCCTTTAAAGGTAACAACATCACCAACTTTAACTTCAGCAGCAGTAGTAATGGTCAGATCAAAAGCGTTCTCATTGCCAGTGCCATCTTGAATATGAACCCAATTTTTGCCCATAATGGCTTCATTGTATTTTACAACTTCTCCTCTAATAATAACTTCTTTTCCTTTAAAACTTTCAGGGTTTGCAAATAAATCACCTAAGGTAATGCCATCCTCAGCTTTTTCAACCTGAACAGCTTTTTTCACAGCCTCTTTGACCATACCGTGAGGGGCAGTCATGTCGGGTTGAGTTACAGGAATGGGTTCAAACGAAATTTGATTGATAAAATAAACAAGATCGAATGTTTTGTTTAAATCTTTGCTCTCAAAGTCTTCCATTGCTAAACCTTCCGTGAAATATACAGTTTGTCCTACCGAAAAATCATGCTTGGTACAGGCAATCCAAAACTTATCAGAACTCTCTTCAACCAATAAATAAGTATAAGCATTGGCTTGAAGAACTTCTTTTACACTGGCTTTATGCTGACCATCGACCGCTTCAACCGAATCAGCATTTGAAGAATTTGAATTACATGCGAATATTGATATAAGTAATATCATTAAAAGTGAGGAATTGAAAATTTTCATCATTATAATTTTAAAAGTTAGACTTAGATTTGTTAGAATATTTTTTTACATTTTGAAGTTCAAAAGTAGTTATTTTTTTCCAGAAAGCCTGATATCAAAAACATGATATATTCCAGCAATGAAACTGAGATTAATTGTGAGAATTTCCAAATATGAGTACGAACATGGCACCATTGCCATTATAAGAATGGGCAGAAATGCTGCCTCCATGCATGAGCATAATCTGCCTCGACAAGCTTAAACCAATTCCTGAGCCATCAGATCTGGTTGTAAAAAAGGGAATGAAAATTTTGTCTAGCAAGTCGTCGCTTAAACCCGTCCCCGAATCCTTAATTTCAATTTGTACCCTTTTGTTGGCTGCATGAAATGCCTTCACGGATATTTGTTTGGTCTCAACCTGCATAACAGCCCAAATTGAGTTTTTTATTAAATTAATTAGCACCTGCTCTATCTGTTCTCTATCTGCATTTATTTTCAAGTCATTTGGCTCAACTTCCCATTCAAAGATGATTTTGTCCTTTTCAAATGCCTCTTCGAATAAAATTACCAATTCATTCATTAAATCAAATAATGAAATTTCTACCATTTGGGGTAAGGGAAGTATGGTTAAGTTCCTGTATTTTCTTACAAATTCCATCATTCCCTCACCTCTATTTTTAATGGTAGTCAGACCTTTATCAAGCTTGGCCCTCATTTTCTCATCGGGTTCTTGATTTTTTTTGACCAAAGCAGAAAGTGAATCGGCCAAAGAAGTGATTGGAGATACCGAATTCATTATTTCATGAGTAAGGATGCGAATCATTTTTTGCCAGGTTTCTGTTTCTTTCAAATCCAATTCAGGTTTAATATTCTGAAGAGAAACGAGATTCAATTCCTCACCGGCAATTTTGTACATGGTAACCTTAGCAGCGAGTTGAAGCATTTCGTTGCCATTTTTTAGCTCTAATAATTGCTGTTGTCCGGGAATGAGCTTAAGAAAGAATTCGCTTAAATTTTTATGCGTAAAGTCCAGCGCAAATAAATTCTTAAGTCGCGATAATCCAAAAATCTTTAGGGCTTCGGAATTTATAAACCTGATCAATCTTCTCGAATCGAAAGCAAATACGCCTACTCCAACATGTTCTATTACAGCTTTGAAATACAGATCTTGCTCCTCCCGTTTTTTTACTACATCCTTAAAATGCATTGATAACAGATCAAGCTGAAAATTTAGTTCGTCAAAATCTCCCTTAGGACCAGTATTTCTGTAAATTACATTAATATCTTCTGTTCTAACCGATTCGAAAAACATGGCTAATTTTCTGTTAATTTTATTCAGATAATCGATCAACAAGTATATCTGGATAACAGTCAAAAAAACAAAGAATAACTGAACATACAATAAATTGGATTTATTCAACAACTGCAAGAAGATAAATCCACTTAAAAACATGAGCAAAATTCTTATTACAACCTGAATATAAAACTTTCTATAAACCATATTTTTTCATCTTATTGTAAATGGTTTGCCTTGTAATGCTGAGTTCCCGTGCTGCCCTGATCATATTTCCCTGATGCTTTTTAACCGCACTTAAAATGGCCTGCTTCTCAATTTCCTCTAGACTCCCGGTAAGTGATTGAATGCTTTGATTTCCTTCAGTGTTCATTGCATCCGCATCCAATATTTCATTTTTATTTAGGATAACGCATTTTTCAATTAAATGTTCTAATTCCCTGATATTCCCCGGCCAGGAATGTTTTTGCAATGACTGAATAAATGCTGATGTCATTTTCATACCCTCTCTTTTGTATTTCTTGGAAAAGCGTTCCAAAAAAATTTGCGCCAAAAACTCAATATCTTCTAATCGATCCCTTAATGAAGGCATTTCGAGGGTGATGGTATTGATCCGATAAAGCAAATCCTCGCGAAATTCTTTGTTGATGATCAACTTTTGAAGGGGACGATTTGTCGCCGTAATAAGGCGAATATCCAAATGTTCGGCCATATTTGATCCTAAAGGTGTGATTTTCTTCTCCTGCAATGCATTTAAAAGCTTCACCTGCATGGCCATCGATAAATTCCCGATTTCATCCAAGAACAATGTACCGCCATTGGCTGTACTCATTCTTCCCGCTTTGTCGCTTTTTGCATCTGTAAAAGCACCTTTTTTATAACCAAATAATTCACTTTCAAATAGGCTTTCACTTAATGAACCCAGATCAACTGTAACAAACGCTTCCTTACTTCTATTTGAATGCAAATGGATTTCACGAGCAAGTAAACTTTTCCCACTGCCGTTTTCACCTGTAATTAAAACACTGGCATCGGTTGGAGCAACCTTTGCAATAACTTCCATTATTTTTCTAAACGTGACAGATTTTCCGATAATTGGAATTTGATTACGATTAATCTCTTCAACAAGATAGTTTTTCTGAACTTTTAGCTTTGCCGATTCTTTTTGCGATCTGCTTAATTTTACAGCTGATTTTAAAGTAGCCGTTAATTTATCATTATCCCATGGTTTAAGCACAAAATCGGTTGCGCCTTCCTTCATTGCATTAACGGCTACATGCACATCACCAAAAGCCGTAAACATCAAAACCTCTATTATTGGATCAATTTCTTTAATTTTTTTTAACCAAAAAATTCCTTCATTTCCAGTATTTACAGTTGAAGTAAAATTCATATCCAATAAAACAACATCCGGAAATTTCGTTTGAATCATATTTGGGATCTGATTCGGATTGCTAATTGTAATCAGTTCCTTAAATTCATCATCTAATAA
The DNA here is from genome assembly GCA_018816945.1 of Bacteroidota bacterium. NCBI lineage: Bacteria > Pseudomonadati > Bacteroidota > Bacteroidota bacterium. The sequence continues at coordinate 46,513 of JAHIVC010000023.1, forward strand.
AACCTCCAGGGCACTCAGAACATCTTTATTATCATCCACGATTAAAATTACTCCTTCATTCATCATAGCAGGTATTTAACCAAATAATTCCCCGAAGCTCTGCTTCGGGGGTTCCTCATATTCTCCCCTTAAAAGGGGAGATGTCAGTCGAAAGACTGACAGAGGGGTAAAATAAGAAAAAATCGTTTTCCAACCCTAAGCTAAAATAAAATCGGCGAAACTTGCTTGACCGCCAGCCTGCCGGACTGGCAGGTCAGGCAAGTATACCTGGCCAGCCTCGAGGTAGTCGACTTTAAGATTTTTTTTTATCTCAAATGTAAATATTTTTGACGAACACCTGTAAAATATTTTTACACTCCAATGTCGATTTCATATTTCCAGGAACGCATTTAGGCTCTTTATCAGCAATATACATTTAATGGCACATCATTTGAAAAGACATATATCAATACCAAAATAATCAAACATGATCAGAAATTATTTCAAAACCGCAATACGAAATATAGGAAGAAATAAGCTTTTTACTTTTCTTAATATTTTGGGCCTTTCGTTAGGTTTAGCTACCGCCATCCTAATTTTATTTTGGGTTCAGGATGAATTGAGTTATGATAGGTATAATAAAAATGCAAACGATATTTATAGGGTAACAGGTGATTATAATTTAAACGGAGTTCGTATGAATCTTTGCACTGCATGTGCTCCTATGGCTGCAAGCATGATTAACGACTACCCCGAAGTACTAAATGCATGCCGATTTAGACAACTCGGATCAAGAATATTAGCAGTAGGTGAACAAAAATTTAAAATTGAAGATGTCACCTATGCCGACTCAACTTTTTTTGATCTATTTAATATCCCCATATTAGAAGGCGATCCCAAAAATCTATTAAATCAACCAAATTTTATAATGCTAAGCAAAGAAACGGCTAAACGACTTTTTGGAGATAAACATGCGGTTGGAGAATCCATTAAAGTAGGCGAACAATCATACATGATTTCAGGAATTTATGAAAATATTCCTGACAATACACACTTTAACTTTGATATTTTATTATCCATGCCAAGCCTTGAAGATAGTTTTAGTCAAGTGTGGCTAAGCAATAATTATCACACCTATATTCAAGTTCATCCAACCACTGATATTACGAAGTTAGAATCGCAAATGCAAGAAATGATTGCAAAATATTTGGGTCCTGATCTGGAAAGATTTATCGGAAAAACCTTAGAAGAATTCATGAGTGGTGGATCGGCAGCTTTTGGATTACAAAAATTGACAGACATACATTTAAAATCAGACTTAATGGCTGAACTTGAAAACAATAATGACATCAACAATGTATATATATTTTCATTCATAGCCCTTTTCATTTTAATCATTGCGTGTATTAATTTCATGAATATGGCTACTGCTCGTTCCGAAGGACGGAGTAAAGAAGTTGGGATTAGGAAAGTTGCTGGTGCCGTTAGAGGACAAATCGTATTTCAATATTTATTAGAATCATTTGTGATAACAATACTAGCCTATTTTTTAGCGATGATATTGGTTGAACTTTATTTACCAAGCTTCAATACCTTATCAGGTAAAAATATTAACATAAATTATTTTGAACCCCAAACAATGCTAATCCTTATTGGAATTATCCTATCTGCCAGTTTACTGGCAGGAAGTTATCCTTCCTTCTACTTATCTTCTTTTCAACCTATTGAAACATTAAAGGGAACTTTTAAAGCAGCAAAATCGAGTGGGAAATTGAGAAATATATTGGTAGTTATACAATTTTTCACCACCATTTTATTAATAAGTAGCAGCATTTTTGTTTACAATCAATTAAGCTATATCCAAAGCAAAAAAATTGGTTTTGATAAAGAACAATTAATTTGTCTTCACAATATGGATATTCTAGATAATAATGCCATTAATTTGAAACAAGAATTATTAAACCATCCAGAAATCATTAGTGGGACAATTTCATCCTATTTACCGGTTCCTTCTAGTTCGAATAATTCAGCTGCTTTTCCGGATGGCGATCAAAATAAATTAGTTAGTATGTATCAATGGACCGTTGATGTTGATTATATTGAAACATTAAAAATGAATATTGTGGAAGGAAGAAATCTTTCGAAAGATTATGGAACTGATTCTTTAGCCGTTTTGGTCAATCAAGCTGCAATGAAACAATTTGGCTGGGAAACTGCTGAGGGACATTTCGTGCAACTTGTCCTTAACGATCATGGGGGAAAAGCCAATTACAAAATTGTTGGAGTCATTGAAGATTTTCATTTTGAATCATTGAAAACGAATATTTCTCCGATGTTAATGACATTAGGAAGTTTAATGGGTGCTGGAAATAATGGATTTTACCTAACAATGAGATATGAAGCAGAAAACACACAAGATGTCATTGAATTATTAGAAAAGAAATGGAAAGAATTTGCGCCCAATTATCCTTTTGAGTATTCTTTCATAAGTAATCGGTTTAATGATATGTATTTTCAAGAACAACAAATGGGTAAGATCATGAGGAATTTTACAATACTAGCCATCATTATTGCTTCTTTAGGGTTATTTGGTTTGGCTGCCTTTATTGCTGAAAAAAGAACTAAAGAAATTGGTATTCGAAAAGTAAATGGGGCAAGCCTTTTTAACATTTTTATGCTATTCACTAAAGATATTGTAAAATTAATATTAATAGCTTTTGTGCTTGCAGTTCCTTTGACATGGTATATTATAGATAAATGGTTAAATAATTTCTCCTATCGTGTCGACATCAACTGGCTTGTCTTTTTAGGAGCAGGATTAATCTCCTTCCTGATTGCTGTCATAACTATTTCATATCAGGCTTATCATGCATCAACCAGAAATCCGATTGAATCATTGAAATACGAATAAATAAAATCATTAAGTCATGATCGTAAATTATTTGAAAACAACATTTAGAAGTATTTTTAGAAATAAACTATTTTCAATATTAAATATTCTGGGTCTGGCACTTGGATTGTCTACCACCATACTAATTCTTCTTTGGGTTCAAGATGAACTGAGTTTTGACAAGCATTTCAAAGATTATCAGCAGATCTATCGAATTATTGGAATGAACGATTTTAATGGACAAGCTGTAAATGTAACAACGACTGTTGCACCGCTGGCAGAAAATCTTAAATCGGAATACCCAGACATTATAAAAACATGTCGATTGCGTCCTTGGGGATCAGAGTTGGTAAGAGCAGGTGATTTATCATTCAGGGTAAACAGAATTGTTTATGCCGATTCAACATTTTTCAATTTTTTTGATTTACCATTAATTTACGGTGATCCAAATACCGTATTGAATCAAACCCAATATGTGGCATTAAGCGAAAAAACAGCCCTAAAATTTTTTCCGGATGAAAATCCCATTGGTAAAACACTGATAATAAATGAAACAAGCTATATGGTATCCGGTGTTTATGAGGATATTCCTTTTAATACACACTTTCATTTTAACATTATTATTTCAATGAATTCTTTGAATTCAAGCTTGCAAGAAAATTGGGTCAGCGACAATTTTAGAAGCTATTTATTACTGCATCCCGATTCGGATATTGAATGGCTGGAAGAGAAAATCAATGAACTCTTTCTTAAACACTTTGCTCCTGCAGTTGAGAGCAGGTTTGGTATTCCATTTGAAAAAGCTATGGAAGGTCGATCTTCGTCTCTGCACTTACAGGCTTTAACGGATATCCATTTAAAGTCAGATTTAATAGGTGAGCTAGAGTCAAACAGTGACATTACTTATGTGTATATTTTTTCCTTTGTTGCTTTGTTTATCTTGGTTGTTGCATGCATCAACTTTGTGAATATGACTACGGCCAGACTGGATAGCAGATCAAAGGAAGTTGGTGTTAGAAAAGTATCAGGAGCTCATAAAAAGCAAATAATCTTCCAATTTATGCTTGAGTCTTTTATTTTGGTAATTATTTCATATTTTGTGGCTATGATCGTTGTTGAACTCGTATTACCTGCTTTCAACACCTTATCCCAAAAAGAAATATCAATTGGCTATTTTAACATTCCAACTTTACTTAAAATCATCGCAATTATTATAATCACCGGCATAAGTGCGGGGAGCTATCCCTCGTTTTACCTTTCTTCATTTAAACCGGTTATTGTTCTAAAAGGAGGTACGTATTCTGGAAAAGGACGAGGCCGGCTTAGAAATGTGCTGGTCGTTATCCAGTTTATTACAACCATCGTTTTAATAAGTTGTTGCATTTTTATTAATCAGCAATTAAAGCTTATTCAAACAAAGCCCATGGGATATTCCAGAGAATCGATCATTAGACTCTCTAATACAGATGAGCTTAAAGAAAGAGCTCAGGAATATAAAAATAAACTGTATACATATCCTCAGATTAAAAGTGGAACTTTATCTACATCCCTTCCTACACCTTCTGGTGATTATAATACGTGGTTACAAATTGATAGTGATCCAAACCAAGGATCTAGGGTTACAATCTTTTTTGTTGATTATGATTATATTAAAACCTTTAAGATGGAGATTATTGAAGGTCGGGCATTCTCAAGAGATTTTTCAACAGATGAAGATGCAATAATTGTGAATGAAGCATTTTTACGAAAAACGGGAATGACTGAACCATTGACCCATTATTTAAGTCAGGTTAATGATGATGCACGAATGAACATCATAGGGGTAATTAAAGACTTCCATTTTAAATCACTAAAGAATGAGGTTACACCGATTGCAATGGTTATTTCAAATACAGGAAATTACTTATCCATTCGTTATGAATCGGAAAATGTGAATGAAGTGATAACAATCTTAGAATCCAATTGGGAAAATTTTTTTCCCAACCTGCCATTCGAATATACATTTATTGATGATGAATTTAACAATATGTATACCCAGGAAAATAGAATGGGTATCATTATGAACATCTTCATGTTCCTTGTAATTGTCATAGCCTTGCTTGGGTTATTTGGACTGGCTACATTTACTGCTGAAAAAAGAACTAAAGAAATAGGCATTAGAAAAGTTAATGGAGCAAGCCTATTCAACATTTTTATGCTATTTACAAAAGACATTGCTATACTTATTTTAATCGCTTTTGTATTAGCTGTGCCACTATCCTGGTATATCATGGATAAGTGGTTGAATAATTTTACTTATAGGGTTGAAATAAACTGGATGGTTTTTATTGGTGCAGGTCTAATTTCTTTTATCATAGCCATTTTAACCATTTCATATCAGGCCTATCAAGCTTCAACCCGAAATCCGATTGAATCATTAAAGTACGAATAGCTTAGATTGAACAAATAAGCTAAAAGGTAGTCTTGCAATATTAATTTCAAGACTACCTTTCCATTTTTACATCAAACAATTTCATTTATTCCTTTATTTGTAAAATACTCATTAATTAACGACCTTTGGATATAATTATCTACACTTCATTAATCATAAAAAAACAAATGTCATGAAACGTAATATAATTAGATCAATAAGCCTAGTTGTTCTAGTGCTTCTAATTGCAGCTCAATTAAACGCACAAGAAAAACCATTTCGTATCGGAGTTAAAGTTGGATTTCCAAATATCCTTACAGGTAATATCGAATATGTTACACCACTTGTTGAACAAAGATTGGCTTTTATGATTGATTATTCAACATATTCATTTAATGATCAGGATGTTAGTTTAAACTATTCATACTTCGAAGCGGGTATCAATTATTATTTAAGGAGAGAAGGCCATGGACCTTATGTTGCAATTAGTTATACAAACATGAATGTTGATTTGACTTATGAGAATGTTGAATCTGATCAAAATTCAGGTGAATTTGGTTCTGCAACAGCAGGAATAGGAATGAATACACTGAATATTAAACTTGGTGCAAAATGGGGTGGCCTGATTTATTTCAGGCCTGAAATCGGATACTCATTTACACCACTCCCAAATACGATTGACATCCAAGTTAATTTCAATAATAGTCCTTCAGAAATTCACATTGAAGAAGTTCCTTCGATAATTACCGGTGGTTTAATTTTCAATATTGGATTTGGATTTTCATTTTAATTCTAACATTAGTTTATTTAAGGCATGAAACGTTTATCAATTTTCCTGTTTGTTTTTATTATTCCATATTCCATTTTTGCGCAAGAGTTCAATAATCGAAAGGACATTCGTGAAGCAAGGAAGGCAAAAATTGAATCTACGGTTAAAAAAGTAATTGAGTCGAAAGATTTTATTTTCACGGTTAGAAATGCCAATCCGGCAATCGGGCCCTCAATAACACTGACCTCTGATTATGATTTCAAAATTACCGGAGATTCTGCTTATAGCTACTTACCTTACTTTGGGGAAGCTTACAAAGTTGAATACGGAAGTAATGAGGGTGGAATAAAATTCGAAAACTTAATATATAATTACCGCATCGTATTCAATAAAAAAACAAGTTATTATGAAATTAGGTTTGAAATAATTGAACCAAGTGATACCTATCGGATTTATATGAATATTTCTTCTTCAGGCTATGGGAATCTCAAAATCTCATGTAATAATCGTCAAACCATTAATTATGATGGAATTCTGAACAAATTGCTCGAATAAGTTGATTCAATAGTTAGATTGTTAAGTTCGGATATTTAATTCCAAACATTCAAAACTCATCAATCAAAAATTAGCATTCAAAACAATCAATCCAACTACTTCCTTTAGCAATTTAGCTACCAATGCGGCAGTAATGCCCGAAGGGTCACGATCAGGATTCAGTTCCACAATATCAGCCCCAATTATCGGGGCTTTAATTTGATGCAGTAAATTAATCAGTTCTCGGGTCGATAATCCACCTGGTTCATGATGCGAAACTCCGGGTGCAAAAGCCGGATCAAGAACATCCAAATCTATTGATATATATAAAGGATTTTGAAAATTTAAAATTTTCATATTGGCGATATCTTTCATCATGACAATTTCAATTCCAAATTTTTTGGCTTGATCCAGAAGATATGTTGGCATATTTCGAATACCAACCGAAACCAATCTCTTCGCTAGACCACCTTCCATAATACGTGCGAAAGGGCAAGCGTGTGAAAAGCGATCTCCATCCAATTCGTCATAAATATCGGCATGTGCATCAAAATGCAATATGTCAAATTTACTGTGTTCCTTATTTAACGCCTGAACAATTGGATAAGTGATTGAATGATCTCCACCAAGAAACACTGATGGTAATTTTAAATCAATAGCCTTGCTTATTTGCAGCGAAATCTTTTGATAATCTGCTGTTTGAATATCTCTACAATCTTTCAATACAAGCGAAATATCAATTCCTGTTTCCGTCATATAATTTGAGGATCCGTCATAAAAAACTGTTCTTATTTCATTTGGAGCTTTTGCAGCTCCTTTTTTAAAAGACGATTTATCATCGTAAGGGATTCCAAGTAAATTTACTATTTGTTTTCTCATTATTAATTACATTGATCTTACACAAAGATAATTTTTCATCTGTTTATAATTTGTTTTTTAATTGTCAGATGCCTGCCTGTCGTGTATTTCTTCACAATTTAGGTAACAATTCTTATAATTGTACCTATGACAAAAAAAGAGCAAGAAGTAATTCTCGTGGCTCGTTTCATTTAGGATGGTTCGTAAATTTTCAAAATCAATTCCATTCATCACGTCTATCTTGAAACATAAATCCTTATTTTTATGAAAATTAATCTGAAAATGATGAGCCTACGAAATAGATTAAAATCAATTGGGCCCGGAATTCTGGTAACTGCAGCCTTTATAGGACCAGGAACAATTACGACCTGTACTTTGGCAGGAGCCGGTTTTGGGTATGCACTTTTATGGGGTTTGCTATTCTCGGTTATCGCGACCATCATACTACAGGAAATGTCAGCCAGACTTGGTATTGTAGGCAGACTTGGCCTTGGTGAAGCTTTGAGAAAACAGTTCAAAAATCCAATCACAAAAATATTATCAGCAGTACTCATTTTGTCAGCCATCGTCATTGGAAATGCTGCTTATGAAACAGGAAATATATTGGGCGCATCACTAGGATTGGAAGAAATCACTAAATTTTCAGGATTTACGTTAGCTAATGGTGGAGTGTTAAGAATCTGGGGACCGATAATTGGTTTAACTGCATTCTTACTTTTATTTTTAGGTAGTTATAAACATTTGGAACGAGCTTTAATTGCGCTTGTTTTATTGATGAGCGTGTCCTTTATTGCCACTATGATTGTAATCGGACCTGATTTAGCTCAAATATTTAAGGGGGTTTTTATTCCTAAATTACCAACGGGAAGCACCCTAATGTTAATTGGCTTAATTGGCACTACGGTTGTTCCTTATAATTTATTTCTGCATGCATCAACCGTTCAAGAGAAATGGAAAGGTGAGAAAGACTTAAAAGTAGCTCGTATTGACTTATCCTTATCTATAATTTTAGGAGGATTAATTTCAATGTCAATAGTGATAACCTCGGCAGTGGCATTTTTTGGTACAAACGCACAGATAAGGGGAGCTTCCGACCTTGCTTCACAATTAACTCCATTCTTGGGTGATTGGGCAGGAATCTTTATGTCGGTTGGATTATTTGCTGCAGGAATATCCTCTGCAATTACGGCACCTCTGGCAGCTGCTTATGCCACTTCAGGTATTTTAGGTTGGAAAACTGATTTGAAATCAAAGAAATTTAAAGCGGTTTGGATATCAATTTTATCGATTGGAATTATTTTTTCAGCCATTGGATTTAGTCCGATAAAAGCGATTGTATTTGCACAGGTAACCAACGGAATTTTACTTCCGGTAATTGCGATTTACTTATTAATAGTAATGAACAGCAAGCGTATTCTGGGAAATCATTCAAATAAAATATTTCAAAATATTTTGGGATTAATTATTGTTTTAATTATGCTTGTACTTGGAGGTAAAAGTATTCTTTTAGCTTTTGGAGCGTTGTAAATGACTATTGATAAATGATTATTCATTATTGATCAATGTTGAATGTAAAATTTAAAATGTAGAATTTTCAATGATCTTGATACCCTGCCTGCCGCAGGCAGGTTGAATCTTGATACTTGAAACATGAAACTTGACACTTGTATCTAATTCTAGAATCTAAAAATCTAATATAATGAAAGTAGATATAAACTCAGATTTAGGCGAAAGCTTCGGAAATTACAAAATGGGAAATGATGCTGAAGTAATGAAATACATTACATCTGCAAATATAGCCTGTGGTTTTCATGCCGGCGACCCGGTGGTGATCGAAGATACCATCAAATTGGCACTCGAAAATAAGGTTGCAATTGGGGCTCATCCCGCTTATCCCGACCTGATGGGTTTCGGACGACGATCAATGAATTTAAGCCCAAAAGAAATCAAAGCCTATGTCCTTTATCAGGTGGGTGCGCTCAAAGCTATGACAGAAGCATTGGGAGGTAAATTACAACATGTAAAAGCACATGGGGCATTATACAATGATGCTGCCGTAAATAAATCTATTTCAACTGCAATAGTTGAAGCAGTTTACTTAATCGATCCTGAGCTTATTTTTATGGGTCTGGCAAATTCTGAAATGTTGGAAGTGGCTAAAAAGTTGGGTCTAAAAACTGCAAGCGAAGTTTTTGCAGACCGCGCATACATCAAGTCTGGAACCTTGGTATCGCGTGCACTTCCAGGAGCAGTCATTCACGACACCAATATTTGCAACGAAAGGGTTTTAAGAATGATCGAGGAAGGAAGTGTTAAAGGGATTGATGGCAGCGATATTAAAATTAAGGCAGAAACTATATGTATTCATGGTGACAATCCTGCAGCAATCGACATGGCCAGGTCATTAAAAAATCATCTTGAAAAAAATGGAATCATCATACAGGCAATAAAAAAATGACCAATAATAACTTGAAGATTATTCCTTCCGGAGATTCTGCTATATTGGTGCGACTCGGTAATGAGATCACCGAAGAAATTAACACACGTGTGCATGATCTTCATTTTATGCTGGATGTATTAAAGATCAAAGGAATTATTGAAATGGTACCTGCTTATGCGGACCTTCTTATTTTGTATGATCCTTTGAAGGTTTCTTATGATGGATTAAGTCAAATAATTAAAGAGGAAATTGAAAAACCAGGCAAACCGGGAACTATCGAACAGCGATTAATCCAAATTCCGGTTTGTTACGATGAAGAATTTGGCAGTGACCTTGAAGAGGTATCTGAACACACAGGATTGTCAAAAAAAGAAATTATTCAAATTCATTCCTCCACAAAGTACCTTGTTTATATGCTTGGATTTACACCCGGATTTAGTTATTTAGGTGGAATGGATGAACGGATTGCCTGTCCGCGAAAAAAAATACCTAGACAAAATATTCCGGCAGGTTCGGTAGGTATTGCTGATAAACAAACAGGAATTTATCCCATCGAAAGCCCTGGTGGTTGGCAACTCATAGGCAGGACGCCACTCAATCTTTTTGATCCAGATAGAGAAGATGTGTTTCTTTGCAGAGCAGGTGATCATCTGCAATTTGTTCCAATAAGTAAAACTGAATTTGAATCAATTAAAATAGCACAGGACAAATGACTGGGCAGATAAAATTTATCTCGGGCGGAATGCTGACAAGTATTCAGGATATGGGCAGATATGGCCATCAAAAATTTGGCATGCCTGTATCAGGGGCCATGGATACATACTCCTTGCAATTGGCGAACTATTTAGTAGGGAATAAAAGAAATGAAGCCTGTTTTGAAATAACCTATCTTGGACCGGAAATAGAATTCCATTCTGATACAACGATTGCGATTAGTGGTGCAATTATGCAATCAAAAGTAAATGGAAGTTCTGTTCCAATGAATACAAGTATTTTTATTGCAAAAGGGGATATTTTGGTAATGGGAGCCGTAAAAAAAGGAATGAGAGCCTATTTGTCAATAGCCGGTGGGGTAATAATTCCAGATGTAATGGGAAGCAGGTCCACTTATCTCAGAGCTAAAGTAGGTGGTTTTCAGGGTCGGAAAATTGAAACAGGGGATCTAATTGAAATTGGTAAGAATTCGTTAATACTGATGAAAGAAATCCCTTCTCCGCTCTTATTTATCTACCCGGGTATTCAAACAATCAGAGTTTTGAAGGGCACTGAATTTTATCGTTTTGAAAACGAAGCTTGGAATACCTTTCTCAATTCTGAATATACGATCAGCAATCAAAATGACAGAATGGGTTATCGTTTATCGGGCCCTCCAATTAAGCATAAAAACGGAGCTGATATTATTTCATCCGGAATAGTGAACGGCAGCATACAAGTTCCGGGTCACGGAGAACCGATCATTATGATGGCCGATCACCAAACAGTTGGAGGATATACAAAAATTGCCAATGTAGTGTCTGTTGACCTGCCTATCATGGGACAAATGAAAGCCGGGGATAAAATAAAATTTAAAGAAATTACCCTTGAAGAAGCTCAGGACTTAATTAAAAAACAGGAAGAAAACTTAGTTAAATTGTTTAATTTATAATTTGTTATGCAAGCATCAATTTCAAGAAAACCATTAGTTACAGGGCTATTCGTTTTTATGTTAATTAGTTCAATTAATATTAAAGCGTCACAAGATGAAACTAGCAAATCCATTAAACTCACGCAAGAAGTGGCTTCAGATTTTGCTCGCCTGGCATTAAATTGCGTGCATAAGGAATATCCTAATAAAACAGGGCATGTGATGAATGATTCGACGGAGGTGCTCTCTCCTTCTGAAATGCATCCGGCTTTTTATGGATGCTTTGATTGGCATTCGTCGGTTCATGGTCATTGGATGTTGGTTCGGTTATTAAAACTGTTCCCAAATTTACCTGAAGCTGAAGAAATTAGGAATGCTATAAATTCAAATTTAAAAAAGGAAAACATTCTAAAAGAGGTTGAATATTATAATCAGGAAGGGCGTAAATCATTCGAGCGAACTTATGGTTGGGCATGGTTACTAAAACTTTCGGAAGAATTGCACGGCTGGAATGATAAAGATGGAAAACACTGGCTTGAAAATATAGAACCGCTTACTCAGCGTATGATTAAGGCTTATACAGATTTTCTTCCAAATCAAACTTATCCGGTCAGAACCGGGGTTCACCCGAATACCGCCTTTGGAATATCATTTGCATTAGATTATGCCCGAAAAATCAATGATGTTTCCTTTGAAGATTTTTTAATTGAAAGAAGTAAAACATATTTTCAGAATGATAAGGATGGACCGGCACTTTGGGAACCCGGTGGAGAAGATTTTTTATCACCTGTTTTAATAGAGGCCGATTTGATGAGAAGGGTTTTAAACCCTGATGAATTTGCAAACTGGTTTCATCAATTTTTACCCGGATTTAGCAATGATCAATATTCAAATTTAACCCAACCGGCAATTGTTTCTGACCGTAGTGATCCGAAAGGAGTTCACCTTGATGGATTAAACTTAAGCAGGGCATGGTGTATGTTGGGGATTTTAAATGCTTTATCCAAAGATGATCCTGTAAGAGAAATATTAAAAACAGCAGTTAATATTCATGCAACAAGTGCGTTGAATAACATTGCTACAGGAAGTTACGAAGGTGAGCATTGGCTGGCATCCTTTGCTGTTTATTTACTTTCGCTTGAACAATAACAAAACATTGGATTTACTCAACATCCAGTAAATAATTTAATTATAGTAAGTTACCTCGTTTTTCATATTTCCGACCAAATTATATTGTACTACAATTAATTATCCATAGGTATTCTTCCCTATTCTATCTATTCACTAAATATGATATATATCAATAGTTAAATATTTAGAGCACTTCAAATTATATATATATTTGTATATCTATTTATGTTAATAGCAAGATTAGTAGATATAGAATCAAACTCAATAGCAATAAAATCAAAAATTTATGAAACGAAAACAAAATTTTAAGAGCAAACTTACAATTGCTACTATGGTATTAGTACTTGCAAGTAGCAGTTTATTTGCCACCGACGGATACTTTGGTGTTGGTTTTGGCACAAAAAGCAATGGTATGGCCGGTGCAGGAATTGCACTTTTCCAAAATTCACTATTTGGAGCTAACAACCCTGCCGGTTTAGTATTTTTAGGTAATAAATATGGAGTAAGTTTAGCTGTTTTTAACCCGATTCGATCGTACGAAATTACTGGTAATCCAAGTATGTATCCCGGTACTTTTGGGTTAGCACCCGGAAAAGTAGAAAGTGAATCAAATATTTTTCTGATGCCTGCATTATCAGCTAACTGGATGCTTGATGACAAAAGTGCTTTCAATGTTTCTTTGTTCGGAAACGGTGGAATGAACACCGATTATCCAACTGCAACATTTCATGGTAATTCACCAACAGGTGTTAATTTAATGCAATTGTTTGGAGCATTCACTTACTCACGCAAATTAAGTGATAATTGGAGTGTTGGTCTGTCTGCAATAGCAGCATGGCAATCATTCGAAGCAAAAGGACTTCAGGCTTTTGCAGGTTTTTCAATGGATGGAACCAAATTAACCGACAATGGCGCAAGCTCAGCTTTAGGATTAGGAGGAAAACTTGGTATTTATGGTGAAATCACAAAAGGATTAACATTTGGAGCTACTTACCAGACCAAAATTTCAATGGGTCAATTTGATGAGTACGCAGGATTATTTGCCGAAAAAGGTGATTTCGATGTCCCTGCAACCTGGACAGCCGGTATAGCTTATGAATTTATTCCTGAGAAATTAGTTTTTGCGTTTGATGTTAAACAAATTTTTTACAGTAAAGTAAAATCTATTGCGAATACCATGATGAGTTCGACCGGACCAAACTTCCCAATGGGATCAGAAACCGGTGCAGGTTTTGGATGGCAAGATATGACCATTATTAAATTTGGTGTTGAATATGCAACTTGTAAAGATTGGACCTTAAGAACAGGTTATTCACACGGAACCAACCCTGTGCAGGCAAGCGAAGTAATGTTTAACATCTTGGCACCCGGAGTTATTGATGACCATATCACTTTAGGGTTTTCTAAAAAAATGGGCAAAAACGAATTGAATTTCGCTATTGTTCGTGCATTAGAGAATACCGTTATCGGTCCAAATCCAATGGAAGCACCTGGTCAACAAACTATTGGTTTAACAATGAGTCAATGGATTTTTGAAATTGGTTTTACATTTTAATCCGTCAAAAAGGATATTAAAGAGGCTGTCCATGTTGGGCAGCCTTTTTTTTGCATCAACATTATTAACAATTCGTAATAAAAAAATATAAGCACTCTTTTGATCGGGTTAAAAATGAAAATTCATAATTTTGCAGATCATAAACCTTGCGAACAAAACCTAAATATTAGCAACTAATCAATAGGTATTTCCTAATTAATTTAGAATTTGGTTCTTTCTCAGTTATAGTTAATCAACAAAAAAAATATTCTTAACTTGCTGATAAAAATATCACTTATTTACTTAATTGAATATTAACAAGTTTTAAATTTGGTTAGGTGATTCAAATGAACTACTTGGCAGCAAGCTGTCGAGGTATCAATTTGGAAATTCTTTTTATTGACGATGCAAGCATCGGAGTACCTGCCTGCGCAGGCAGGTTAATCTCATTTATCCCGATACGCTGCGCTATCGGGATTCCTGCCTGTACTGCTGTTAGGCAGGCAGGCGTTCATCTTACAGATTTCAATTCACTACGTTTTTGAAATCTGAGTTTCACGAATAAATGGTACTAAACCTCAGGGTTGAACAATGAACCCTTGTTTTCGGTGTAGAACTACGAGGAGAATTCAAACAAATTTCTCGCCTGCCATGCAGGCAGACAAGTCCGCCGAAGCGAACGCGAAAGAGGATTAAAAACACTTGGACATCACATTTTGGTAATTTTAATATCTTCATGAAAAAATCATCTCTCAAACCAAAAAATTTTGCACTTCTCGGTGCATCGGGTTATATTGCCCCCCGACATATGCACAGCATTAAGGAAACCGGAAACAATCTGGTTGCCGCACTCGATCCATTTGATAGCGTCGGGATAATTGATTCATATTTCCCAAATGCAGATTTCTTTACCGAACCGGAAAGATTTGACAGGCATCTTGATAAAAAAAGAAGAAATGGTGACGAAAAAATAGATTATGTCAGTATCTGTTCTCCAAATTATTTTCATGATGCTCATATTCGTATGGCTTTGAGAAATGAAGCTAACGCCATTTGCGAAAAACCGATTGTATTAAATCCATGGAATATAGATGCGTTGCAAAAAATTGAAAAGGAAAGCGATAAAAAGATTTATAATATTCTACAACTAAGACTTCATCATAGTATTATTGATTTAAAAAGAGAAGTGGATAATGGACCCAAAGATAAAATTTATGATATTGATTTAACATATATTACTGCTCGAGGGCCTTGGTATTTTATTTCATGGAAAGGTAATCCAGCTAAATCGGGAGGGGTTGCAACAAACATTGGGGTTCATTTTTTCGACATGTTGACTTACATCTTTGGTAAATGCAAGAAGAGTGATGTACATTTACTTGATCAACAAACAAATGCGGGTTTTCTGATTCTTGAAAGAGCAAGGGTTCGATGGTTTCTAAGTGTGGATGATAAATGCCTTCCGAAAGAAGCAATTGAAAAAAATCAAAGAACATACAGATCCATTACGATTGAAAACAGGGAAATTGAATTTTCGGGTGGATTTACCGACTTACATACCCTTGTTTATAAAGATATTTTGAATGAAAAAGGATTTTCACTCGAAGATGCCCGCGCTAGTATTGAAATGGTGTATCATATTAGAAATGCCAATGCAATTGGTTCAAAGGGAGATTATCACCCGTTTTTGAAGAAATAATTTTTTAATTTTATACTCAATTTGTGAATACTAACATTAAAATAGCAACCATAATTGGTGCAAGACCACAGTTTATTAAACATGCTGTGCTCGAACCTGAGCTTAAAAAACATTTTAAGCATATTTCTATTCACAGCGGACAACATTATGATACTGAGATGAGTCAGGTTTTTTATGACGAATTAGGAATTGATTTACCCACTTATACTCTAAATACCAATGGAACTTTGCATGGTGAACAAACCGCTGGAATTTTAATCGAAACTGAGAAAATCCTATTAGCTGAAAAGCCAGATATGGTCCTTATATACGGTGATACCAATACGACTCTGGCAGGTGCTTTAGCTGCATCAAAACTAAACATCTCTGTTGCACATATCGAATCAGGTATGAGGAGCTTTAATAAGAATATGCCTGAAGAAATCAATAGGATCGTAGCGGATCATTTGTCCGGATTATTATTTGTTTCCTCAGATCAATCGCTTGAACAGCTGAAAAAAGAAGGAATTTATAGTAATGTTTTCAATTGTGGGGACATCATGAAAGATTTGATCTTCACCATTTTAGAAAAGGGCTTACTTCATAGAAAATCGATGCCTAC
Organism: Bacteroidota bacterium; assembly: GCA_018816945.1. Classification (NCBI taxonomy): domain Bacteria; kingdom Pseudomonadati; phylum Bacteroidota; species Bacteroidota bacterium. The sequence continues at coordinate 62,982 of JAHIVC010000023.1, forward strand.
TGATATAATTTATTGCACTCTACATCGTCCTTATAATACGGACGAACCCGATCGATTAAAATACATTTTAGATCAACTTAATCATTTGAATAAAAATGTTGTATTTCCAATCCATCCCCGAACAAAAAAGATGATGACTAAATATAATTTCCATGAGGAAAATTTTACAAACATAGATTTTATTAAACCCCAATCTTATATAAATAATCTAAATTATCTCTACAATTCTGTTGCCCTAGTCACTGATTCAGGTGGAATGCAAAAAGAAGCTTATTTTCTCAAGAAAAGATGTATAACCATCAGAACTGAAACTGAATGGACCGAAACTCTAGATAATAATTGGAATACACTAATATTTGAAAATTTAGCACAGATAAATCAATTGCTTGAGCAACCGTTGGGTTCATGGAATAAAGAACTCTATGGAGATGGGAATGCAAGAAAGATCATCATTGATGAAATAATAAAATACTTCAAATAAAAGAGCAAAATACAAACGTATTATTTATTAAAAAATTTCTTCAGTATTCACTTTATACAGATTGCTAAAAACATGGATTTCAAAGACACTCAAATAACAGTAATTGGACTTGGATATGTTGGTCTTCCGCTTGCCGTTGAATTTGCAAAAAAATTCAATGTAATTGGATTTGACATAAATTTAGAAAGGATTAAGGAGTTGATAAATGGTTGTGATTCAACACTTGAGGTAACGGATTCAGATCTAAAATCTGTTATAACGCGCAAATTAAAAAAAATAAATAGTAAAGGTTTGTTTATCACAGCCTCTATAGGCGATATTAAACAATCCAACATATACATTATAACAGTTCCTACGCCCATAGATAAGAATAACAAACCCGATTTAGCTCCTTTGATAAAAGCTTCTGAAACAGTCGGAATTGTATTAAGCAAAGGAGATATTGTAATATACGAATCAACTGTATATCCGGGTGCAACAGAAGAGGAATGTGTTCCAATACTTGAAAAATTCAGTGGATTAAAATTTAATACTGAATTCTATTGTGGTTATTCGCCAGAAAGAATAAACCCAGGTGACAAAATTAATACTTTCAGAACTATAAAAAAGGTGACCTCAGGTTCCAACCCGGAGATCGCTCAAATTGTGGATAATCTTTATAATAAAGTTTTATTAAATGGAACTTATATGGCATCATCAATTAAAGTTGCAGAAGCTTCAAAAGTAATTGAAAATGCCCAGCGAGATTTAAACATTTCATTTGTTAACGAACTTGCACTTATTTTTGACAGGATTGGGATTGATACAACAGAAGTAATTGAAGCCGCTGGATCCAAATGGAATTTTGTAAAATACAAACCAGGATTGGTTGGTGGACATTGTATTGGAGTTGATCCTTATTATTTAGCCCATAAGGCCGAGTCCTTGGGTTATCAACCCAATTTGATTCTATCCGGCAGAAGGGTTAATAATAATATGGGCCAATTTGTAGCCAATAAAGTTATAAAGCTCATGATCAGGAAAGGACAAAAAATTCTAAATAGCAATGTCCTTGTTCTGGGAATAACATTTAAAGAAAACTGCCCAGATATATGTAATACTAAGGTTATTGATGTAATTAATCAACTCGAACAATTTGGTTGCAAAGTGGATATATATGACCCTTGGGCAGATGAAAAAGACGTAAAAAAAGAATACAATTTGCAACTTATTACCCATAGTTCATCACTTACACCTAATAAATATCATGCCATCATTTTAGCTGTATCTCACAATGAATTTCTTGAGCTTGATTATTATAATTTAACTAAAGGAAATAATTATGTAATTTATGATATTAAATCAATACTCCCTCGAGAAATGGTTGATGATAGGTTGTAAGAAATCAGGGCGGTTACGTGTAAAATAAATACCGCAATTATTGCACTTGAACCGTTGTTTTCCTTCTCTCTTGCCCCATTTTGTAACATATATGCTAAAACATGCCCAACACGTCAAAAAGGATATAAAAGAGGCTGCCCAAAATGGACAGCCTCTTTTATTAGAACTAGGATAAAAGTTAAAATTCTCTACGTTTTCTTTTAGTATATTTGCCCGAAATATTAAAGTAGATGTTCGAATTTCACAAAGATAAAGTCAGGTATTTTGATATGCAATATTGCACTTCGAAGGATTACATTATACCCTTTGTAAGTCCACATCTTAATTTTCAACAAAGCAGGCAGATTTTAGAAATTGGTTGCGCTGAAGCAGGTGTTTTAAAGGCTTTCGTTGATGAAGGACATATTTGCACCGGAATTGAATTAAGCGATTATCGTGTTGGAATAGCTAAATCATTTTTAAAGAAAGATATCGAGGACGGAAAGGTTCAAATCATCAATAAAAATATTTTTGATATTGATGTAAATATATTTGATTTTAAATTTGATTTGATCATTTTAAAAGATGTTATCGAACATCTACCTAACCAACAAATTTTTATTCGTGAATTAAAGAAACTACTGAAACCAAATGGTTTTATTTTTTTCGGTTTTCCTCCATGGCAGATGCCTTTTGGTGGGCACCAACAAATTTGTAAGGGCAAAATTGCCGCGTTTCTCCCCTATTATCATATACTTCCGCGCTCTATTTATAAAGGAATATTGAAGCTATTTGGTGAAAGGAATGATACGATAGATGAACTTATTGATATAAAAAATTGTAGAATTTCAATTGAGAAATTTGAGAAAATTGCTAAATCGGAAGGATATGAAGTGGTTGATAGAATTCATTTTTTTATTAATCCAATTTATAAATTCAAGTTTAATCTAAAAATAAGGAAACAAACTCCAATCATTTCAAATATTCCATATTTTAGAAATTATCTTACGACTGCGGTTTATTACCTGATTAAACAAGCTTAAAATTTAAGAATATCTTTGAGCGCCTTATACCCATTGGCACTTACTTTAAGCCTGGACTGATCTTTCATGATGGCCAGATAACTGTCTTTTTCGTAGCGTTCCAAACGATCAAGTTCATTCACATTCATGATATAAGAGCGGTGAATCCTAACAAACTGCGTTGAATCCAGATGGTTTTCAAAGAACTTCATTGTTTTTTCTTTCAAATATTCTTTACCTTTTGAATGAACCCTTACATAATCATCATCTGATTCAAGATAGCTGATATCATCAACGGGGATAACCTGAATATGTTTACCTGCCCTGATCGCGATTCTATTAATCATTTCATTCGAATCATCCAGATTTTCGATTATTTTTTGATTAACTTCTCCCCTATCTTTCAGTTCATAATCCTGCTCCATGATTTTTTTCACGGCTCTCTCAAAACGTTCACGTGAATAAGGTTTGAGTAAATAATCAATGGCATTTTTTTCAAATGCCTGAATGGCATATTGATCAAACGCGGTCGAAAATACGATAAATGGCTTGCAATCTATCAATTCGAGGACCTCAAATCCTGAAAGTTTTGGCATCTGAATGTCAAGAAAAACGACATCAGGCTTTAATTCATTGATTAACTGAACTCCTTCAAAGCCATTACCGGCCTCACCAATAATTTCAAATTCATTAAACTTATTTAAAAAATCACGAATCAAAGATCTTGCGGGTTCTTCATCATCAACAATTAAACAGCTATACTTTTTCATTTCCTGCTTTATATGGTATAAATAATTCGACAATAAATTCATTTTCTGTTTTAGTCGTCTTCAGCAATTGATCATGTTTATAGATAAGCTTTAGTCTATCCCTAATATTCTTCAAGCCAATCCCTGCCCCCTTCTTACCGCTATCTCCATCAAAATTATTTTTGATGATAATGTGCAAATGGTCATTCTGCATGATACATTCAGTACGTATAAATACAGTTTCAATACTTTCATACACTCCATGCTTAACAGCATTTTCATATAATGGTTGTAAAATCATCACAGGAATCATTTTCTCCTTACAATCGACAGTCATTTTAAATTCGAACTGAACTTTATTGCCAAAACGTATTTTTTCAATTTCAAGATACCTGATCACATTTTCAATTTCTTTACCCAAATCAGTAAATCGTAAGTTATCTTTTGAAACCGTATACCTTAAAAAATCAGAAAGTTTTACGATCATTTCTCTTGCCTTTTCTCCATCGCTTGTGGTGAGTGAACTGATAGAATTTAAACTGTTGAACAAAAAATGCGGATTAATTTGAGATTTGAGCAGGTTCAATTCGCCTTCAACAATAGTCTCTTTTAGTTCCAGTTCATTTTGATAGCGATCTTGCAAATCACGATAATACATGATCAAATAATAAATTAATACAATAATTGAATATAGGAAAACGGCACTAATTATTCGCCATGGTATTGTATCGGTCAGAAAATATTGGTAATTCTCACCGTCAATGATAGATTTGGCAATGTAAGAACCTAAACTTATCCATATGAGTATGATAATTGTTAAAGAAGTAATATGATTAAAAATGACATTGAATAAATTGGTTTTAGTAGGTTTAGTAAAGCCAACAGCAAACCATAATGACAATCCGAATAAAGCATATAATACATTAAATACTAACGAATCGGTTATGGCAATCGCGATGCTTTGCCCATAAAAGCCATACATGATGTAAAAATGGATCCCCATCGTGAGAATCCATAATATCGCATAAAGCCCAAACGATTTTGTTGATTTAAAAACCGGATGATCTACTATCATAATTTATTAATAGCTTTTGATTTCACCACCTCCGAAAATACAGGTTCCTCTTATCACCAAAACATTGGTGTCGTTTTCACTTTTCTTTATATAGGCTCGTTTATCGCTAAAACCACCAAAAATTGAAACCACTTCAATTCTTACGTTCCAGTCGGCCGGAACGACCATTCCTACCCCACCAAAAATACACTGAACCTCAAGTAAATTTTCGCCTTCGCCTAAAATGGCCTGAGTCATATCCAGCTCCGATCCACCAAAGATATTATTCAATTCGCCGCCTTTAAATACCTGATTGGAAACACGTCTTTTAGAACCTCCAAATACATTAAATTCATTGATAAAACCACTATCAAAAGTACTTTTCTGCCTTCGATGACGTTGCCAGTTAAAAGACTTACCCCCATAAAGAATCAGTGAAAAGCCAACCACCATTAATAATACTGGCCAAAATAATCTTACAAAATTAAAGTCGAATCTAAAAATATCAGGTAATAAAAAGAATGTTCCAACAGAAATCAGAATCAATCCCATTGTTTTACTTTCACGATTAACTACGTTTATCAAACCAATCGCAATTAATAACATCTCCCATGACAAGAATATATGCCTTAGTCGATATGGCAGATATCCAAAATTAGATGCCATCAATAAGGCTCCGATGACAACAACAATAACTCCTAAGGCTACTTTTTTCATACGTCTATTTTCAGAATAATTTTCTATATATTTTTCCATAAAATGAATTTTTAAAGTTAATATTTTTTTATGAAGCAAAGATATATTAGCCTTTAAGGTTTATAAAGTTATAATCGGTAAAACACGTATTAAATACGGTGGATACGTTAATCGATTAATATTTTTGTTATTTTGAAGCTCTCAAAAACTCCCGCTTGCCTATAGGTCCGGGTAGTTTTTCTATTGTAAAACCTGCTGATTTCAGCGCTCTTTTTACAATTCCTTTCACAGAATAGGTTACCAGCACTCCGCCATTCTCCATTGAATCATAAATTTTTTTAAAGATTTTTTCGGTCCAGATCTCCGACTGAACATCCGGTCCAAAAGCATCAAAATAAACCAAATTAAAATAATGGTCGGGCAATTCAACATTTTCAATGATATCCTTCTTTTTTTCAAATACAAAATTGGGTGCTAATTTGACTTTGCAATTCCAAGCTGCATCATGTATTTGAATAAAATGCTTTGAGAGTATATCACTCATTAAGATCTTACCATAGTTTAATGCCGCAATAAATTCCGGGTTTACCGGATATGGTTCAATTCCACAATAATGAGTTTGTACCTCACTTTTCAGACTTTCATCCAGGCTGAGCAATGCATTTAGACCTGTTCCGAATCCAATTTCCAGGATTTTAATTTGCTTTAAGCTCTTCTGCTGATACTTAAATCCGGCCTCAATAAAAATATGTCTCGATTCCTGCACCGCACCAAAGGTTGAATGATAGTGTTCATTTAACTCCTCAACAAACAATGTTGAAGAGCCATCATCTGTGACAATTAATTTAATCATTCGCAAATGTACTCAATTATGATTTTACGAATGTTTTTCTATTGTAATGGGAATATTTTTAAATTTATGGTATAAAGAAGAAAAAACATGTTGCAATCCATTGAACTTCATCACGTACTCTTCATCGATATTGAAACCGTGCCTGCTTATCCTGATTATGAGGATATGCCGGATCACTTTCAGGCTTTATGGGATCAAAAAGCGGAACGATTAAAAAAATCGGAAACAGAAACCTCGGATCAAATTTATGCTAAAGCCGGTATTTACGCTGAATTCGGGAAAATCATCTGTATCTCTGCAGGTTATTTTTACAACCGGGAATTTAGGATAAAATCATTTTATTCAGATGATGAAAAGTTGCTCCTTACCGAGTTTAACGAATTATTGAACAGTCATTTTAGCAGTAGGCAACATTTATTATGTGCCCACAACGGAAAGGAGTTCGACTATCCGTATATTGCCCGACGTATGCTTATTAATGATCTTCAACTCCCTTTGATCCTAAATATTGCAGGTAAAAAACCTTGGGAAATACCTCACCTCGACACCATGGAATTATGGAAATTCGGTGATTATAAGCATTATACTTCTTTGGCATTGCTTGCTGCAATCTTTGGAATCAAAACTCCAAAAGATGATATTAACGGTGCTGATGTAGCAAGGGTTTATTGGGAAGATCATGATATGGAAAGAATAGTACATTATTGTCAAAAAGATGTTCTGACTGTTGCTCAATTGTTCTTGAAATACCAAAGTAAACCGCTACTCAACGATAATCAAATTGTAATAATTCCTTAATTCTTATTTAGATCATTTTTTTATTATCATAGGTTGTTAATTAACTAATATCTATTAAGTATAACAGATATAATTATTTTATATTTGCGAACCAATCTATTAATCTATAACCTAATTAAAACAACATTCTTATTATGAAAAAAATTTCAATATTATTTTTTGCACTTTTCTTGCCAATATTAATGATAGCGCAAGATCAGCCTTCGTTTGGTATAAAATTTACCGGCTTTGTTAAAACTGATATTTATTATGATTCAAGACAAAATATGGCGATTAGGGAAGGGCATTTTTACTTGTACCCACTTAACGAATCGCTTGATCCTAATGGATTTGACATCAACTCAAAATCAAACTTTAATATGCTAAGTGTTCAAACCAGGTTAATAGGATCCATAAGTGGTCCCGATGCCTTTGGAGCAAAAACGTCAGCGTACATTGAAGGTGAATTTTTTGGCCATTCTGATGCTGATATTAACGGTTTCCGACTTCGACATGCACATGCAAAATTAACCTGGACAAATACAGAACTTATGGTAGGCCAATTCTGGCATGCAATGTTCATCACCGATTGCTTCCCTGGAACGGTTTCATTCAATACAGGTGCCCCATTTCAACCATTCTCACGTAATCCACAAATTCGTTTTACCCAAAAATTTGATGGATTCAAAATGAGCTTCACGGCTATGTCGCAGCGTGATTTTGCAAGTACTGGTCCTGATGGTGGAGGTTCAATGTATTTACGAAACAATGTATTACCTGAAATGAATTTAACCCTTCAATACAGTTCAAAATCCAGTAACGGCGATTCTTTCTTAATTGGTTTTGGCGCTGATTATCTTTCGTTGGTACCTCGCCTGAAAACTAACCTCGGATATGCTACTGATCAGGCAGTCAGTGGAATTTCAACTATGGCATTTATGAAATATGCCACGAAAGATATTACTTTAAAATTTGAAGGTGTGATGGGTAAAAACACCACACACTTAACCATGTTAGGCGGATATGTTACTTCTGATGAGACGAATACGACTTATAATTATGTTGAGTATCTGCCAATAAAAACTTTGTCATTCTGGACCGATATTCATAGCAATGGCAAAAAAGTACAGGCCGGCATATTTGCGGGTTACACAAAAAACAAAGGAGCCGGTGAAGATATCATTGGGCCATACTACAGTCGTGGATCCAATATCGACAATATTTATCGTATCGCTCCACGTATTGATATCAATTCAGGCAAAATGCGCTTTTCGGGCGAAGTTGAATATACAACGGCTGCTTATGGAACTACACAGTCTGACGGAACCGTTGATGATACCCATAATGTTAGTAATTTAAGATTACTTATGGCCGTATATTATTTCTTCTAATCCCTGATAGCTTGAATAAAAAACTCTCTTCAGATTTCTGAAGGGAGTTTTTTTATCTTTATGAAAGCATAAATATAAATACGCAAATAATATAGCATAGAAGAAAGTCATGGAAAAACATTTACTGTCAAAATCCACATTCATCCGAAGTACGCAATGCCTTAAATCACTTTATTTACATAAAAACAGATCCTATTTAAGGGATCGATTGTCGGTTGAGCAACTTGCAAAGTTTAAGCGCGGTACTGATTTTGGCATCCTTGCCCATCAGTTATTTCCGGGAGGAATAAATCTACAACCAAAATCTCCTTCTCAATATAAAAAATCTATTGTTGCGACTTCTGAGATTATTTCAACCGGAAATGATTTCTGTATTTACGAAGCCTGTTTCCAAAGTGATCAGATATTAATCATTTTAGATATTTTAGTGCGGAAGAATGGAAATATCTATGCCTACGAGGTTAAAAGCTCCAAAGCAATCTCACCAACATATTTGAAGGATGCTGCATTACAGTATTATGTTATTCAAAACTCAGGTTTGGAAATTGAAGATTTCTCCATTATTTACATGAATGAAAATTTTGATCAGATTGAAGGAGATGAGAAAAGATTAGATTTGGGTCAGCTATTTATTATAAAATCGGTTTTGCCTGAAATTTATGAATTACAAGCATTTATCACGGATCATCTCCCTAAAGCGAAAGAAACTTTATTTTTAAAACATTCGCCCGAAATTGAAATCGGACCGCACTGCAATTCACCTTATCCTTGCGATTTTATTGGCCATTGCTGGAAAAATATTCCAAAAGAATGAACCTCTGAAATCTCAGAAAATAAGTCTGAATATTGTTAATAAATTTACCTTCTAATTTTTCACTATAACAGCTTTCATTTTTTATATATTTGGCTCATGGAAGAAGCATCAAAAAAAACTACTGATAATTTAAGGAAAAGGACAAAGCCATTCAATCAAACAGGGGGCTCATGGGAACATGGAAAAGTTCCACCACAAGCTATAGATCTAGAAGAAGCTGTACTTGGCGCTATTATGCTTGAAAAGGATGCGCTCACACAAGTGATAGACATCTTAAAACCGGAAGTATTTTATAAAGAAGCGCACAATATCATTTTTTCGGCGATTACTCGTTTATTTGGTAAATCAGAACCTGTTGATATTTTAACGGTTACCAATGAACTAAAAAATACAGGAGAACTTGAAATTGTAGGCGGCCCTTATTATATCACTCAACTAACAAACAGAATTGCTTCAGCAGCAAATGTTGAGTATCATTCCCGGATCATCAGTCAAAAATTCATTCAACGTGAATTGATCCGCATTTCATCCGAAATTATTAAGGATGCTTTTGAAGATACAACAGATGTTTTTGATTTATTGGATCGTGCCGAACAAAATTTGTTTTCGGTAAGTGAAAGCAATCTTCGTCGGAATTATGATGATATGCAATCACTTGTTACAGTAGCCATTAAAGAAATTGAAGCAGGCAAGGGCCAGGAGGGTCACCTTCGGGGAATTCCTTCAGGATTTACCGATTTGGACCGGGTTACCAATGGATGGCAAAAATCAGATTTGGTAATTCTGGCTTCCAGACCGGGTATGGGTAAAACCGCTTTTGTTTTATCTATGGCCAGGAATTGTGCCGTTGATTTTGGCAAAGCTGTTGCATTTTTTTCATTAGAGATGTCATCAATTCAGTTGGTAACACGTTTGATTTCAAGTGAAACCCAACTCTCTGCCGATAAACTCAAAAAAGGTAATCTTGAAAGTTATGAGTGGGAACAATTACATTCAAAAATTGGTAAACTCACCGATGCTAAGCTTTTAATTGACGATACCCCTGCCCTCACCGTTTTTGAACTCCGTGCAAAATGCCGCCGTTTAAAAGCACAACACGATATTGACATGGTAATTATCGATTACCTTCAATTAATGAGTGGCAGCGGAGACGCCAGAGGCAACCGTGAGCAGGAAATCAGTGCAATATCCCGTTCACTTAAAGCACTTGCAAAAGAATTGGATATCCCGGTTATTGCTTTATCGCAGTTAAGCCGCGCAGTTGAAACACGAGGGGGATCAAAGAAACCAATTCTTTCGGATTTACGTGAATCGGGTGCCATTGAACAGGATGCCGATATGGTTATGTTCATTTATCGTCCTGAATATTATAAAATTGAGGTTGATGATAATGGTAATTCAACTGCAGGAATAGCCGAAATTTGCATTGCAAAGCATCGTAACGGTGCTTTAAAAGATATTCCATTACGGTTTATTGATAAGTTTGCCAAGTTTGCCGACCTTCATACAGATGGTGATGGACTTGCCTATTCAGGGTTCGATGCCAACGAAGATTTTGATAGTGGTCAACCCACTCGTATCATTCCGTCAAAAATGAACGAGATGGGCGACGAAGATATTCCTTTCTAAATAAAAATAGAACTAATTCAAATCTGGATTCGATATTGAAACAGACTTCAACCTATCTGATATTTATCCCATTGAGCTAATAAGACGTTAGATATTAGAAGTTAGACTATGGACACACGATGTGACACAAGATGCAAGACTCAAGACACAAGACAGACAAGCAACGAGCAACAAGTAACAAGCAACAAGACATGAAGGTCTAAAATCTAACGTCTTATATCTTTATTTAAAACATAAAAGAGCATGTATTTCAGTGCTTTCTAAATCAAATCCGGATCTGATCTTTAATTATCGATTTTTCAGATATTGATTGATATTATTCTCAACTCTTGCCAAAACATCATTGCTATCAGCTTTAACAAAATTATCGCCGGTAATGTGCTCGTACAATTCGATATAGCGCTCTGAAACTGAGTTTACAAACTCATCATGCATCTCGGGTATTTTCTGACCATCTTTACCTTGAAAACCATTTGCCATCAACCATTCTCTCACAAATTCTTTAGAAAGCTGTTTTTGAGATTCTCCTCTATTTTGTCTTTCCTGATATCCTTCCTTGTAGAAATATCTTGAAGAATCGGGAGTATGAATTTCATCAATCAAATAAATTTTATCTCCAACCTTACCAAATTCATATTTTGTATCCACTAAAATTAAACCCATGGTAGCTGCGATCTCTTTACCTCTCTGAAATAAAGCTCTGGTATATTTTTCCAATTGAACATAATCCTTCTCATCAACCAGTCCAAGTTTGATAATTTCCTCACGCGAAATATCCTCATCATGTCCAACAGCTGCTTTGGTTGTTGGGGTTAGAATAGGCTCAGGAAATTTATCATTTTCCTTCAAGCCATCCGGCATTGCCACTCCACAAATACTTCTTTTGCCTTCCCGATATTCTCTCCAGGCATGACCTGACAAATATCCCCTGATTACCATTTCCACCTTTACGGGGTCACAATAATGACCAACGGTTACCATTGGGTCCGGAACGGCCAATTTCCAGTTTGGAACAATGTCGACAGTTGCATCTAAAAATTTGGCAGCAATTTGGTTGAGTACCTGTCCTTTGTATGGAATCCCTTTAGGCAGGACCACATCAAAAGCCGAAATTCGATCAGATGCAATCATAACAAGCAATTCATCATTGATATTATAAACATCTCGGACTTTTCCTTTATATACACCCTTTTGTTTTGGGAAATTGAAATCGGTTTTTACAATGGCATTTTTCATGTTGATTTTATTTTTCGTTTTGATTTTTAGAATAAGCATTAACTATATTAGTCACCAATTTGTGGCGAATAATGTCTTCTTTGCCCAACTCAATGAAAGAAATCCCTTTGATATCCTTCAAAATACGCTGAGCTTCGATTAAGCCTGATGATTGGTTTTTTGGTAAATCAATTTGGGTCACATCACCTGTAATCACAAATTTTGCAGAACGGCCCATACGGGTCAAAAACATTTTGAGTTGATTAGAGGTTGCATTTTGAGCCTCATCAAGGATGGCAAATACATTATCCAAAGTTCTTCCACGCATGAAAGCCAGCGGAGCAATTTCAATGGTACCATCTTCCATGTAGGTTAATAATTTTTGTGTTGGAATCATATCGCGTAATGCATCATAAAGTGGCTGTAAATATGGATCTAATTTATCTCTTAAATCACCCGGCAAAAAGCCCAGGTTTTCACCTGCCTCAACCGCCGGTCTGGTCAATACAATTCTTCTGATCTCTTTATTTTTTAATGCCCTAACCGCTAGTGCTACTGCTGTATATGTTTTTCCGGTACCGGCTGGGCCAATCGCAAATAACATGTCGTTTTTGTCAATAGCTTCAACCATTTTCTTTTGATTCTCAGTTCTGGCCTTAACCATTAATCCGTTGCGACCATGAACAAGAACATCTGATGAATCACCATTTTTGGCATTAAATTCAGCTTCTGTAGTTTCCAGTATCTGATTTATATCACTCTCAGTAATACGACCAAACTTGTCGTGAGTAAGCAGAATCAAAGAAAACTTTTCTTCAAATAATTGAATTTCATTTTCCGGACCAATAAGTTTTAAAACATTTCCCCTCGCAATCACCTTTAATTTCGAAAAGTACTTTTTGATTAGCTCCAGATTCACATCATTGATCCCAAAAATTTCCAACGGATTGTAATCATCAAGCATGATTGTTTTCTCTATCATCGGCATTGTTCTTTAAAAAAATGAATATTCTTATTTACAGTGATAATTTTCTTAATTTTGACTTACAAAATTAATAATTTCCGAAAGTAAAAGGAAGTTAATATAATATCGTATGCCAATAATTACATTAACCAGTGACTGGGGATTAAGGGATCACTATCTGGCTTCAGTAAAAGGTAAGATTCTTGCCAATATTCAGGAAGTTAATATCGTTGACATTTCGCATCAAATCAGTCCTTTTAATATTGAACATGCAGCATTCGTGATCAAAAATTGTTATCAGGATTTCCCCGAAGGAACTATTCATATCATTGGTGTAAATACAGAAGAATCTGATAAAGATTCCCACGTCGTGGTTTTTCATCATAATCATTATTTTATTGGAACGGACAATGGTATTTTTTCAATGCTATTTACCGATCAACCTGAAAAAATATTTGAACTTACTATTCCACAAGACACTGATTTTTTTACTTTTTCTGCACGCGACCGTTTTGTAAAAGCAGCTGTTCATCTGGCCAACGGAAAACCAATTGAGGAATTGGGGAATCCATTGAAAAACATTCAAATGAAGATGTTATTCAAACCTGCCCTTGAAGAATTATTAATTAAAGGCATGGTAATTCATATTGATGGTTATGAAAACCTGATCACGAATATTACGAAAGATCTTTTCGACAAAGTTGGAAATGGCAGAAAATTTGCCATCCAGCTCAGAGGAGTAAAAATCAGGTCAATCGCACAATCATATCTTGATGTCCCAACAGGAGAAACAGTGGCAGTTTTTGCTTCAAACGGTCATTTGGAAATTGCAATAAATCAGGGAAACGCTGCCAGTTTGCTTGGCATAGCAATAAATGACGCGATTAGGATCGAATTCGAAAAATAGTGTCAATTCACGTTTGAACTCCTTAGTAATATTTCGATAAACTTGGCGTTTTTCATTTATTCATTATTTTAGCGTATAATTTTTTTGTTGATGATCACAATTTTTAAAAAAGAATTCTTTGGGTTTTTCAATTCTTTAACTGCTTATGTGGTGGTCATTGTTTTTTTATTGATCAATAGCTTGTTTTTGTGGATTTTACCCGGCAATTTGAACATATTGGATTATGGATATGCCGATTTGGATGGCTTGTTCAGTATTGCTCCTTATACTTTTATGTTTCTGATACCGGCACTTACGATGCGTTTTTTCTCTGAAGAGCATCGCAGTGGGACTATTGAACTTTTATTGACTAAACCCATCAGTGAATTACATATTATTCTGGCAAAATATTTTGCTGCCTTGGCTTTGGTGATATTTTCAATTATCCCTACCCTGATCTATTTTTATTCGGTTTATCAACTTGGGTTTCCAAAAGGAAATCTTGATTTTGGTGCATTTTGGGGATCTTTTACCGGATTGATCTTACTGGGCGCCACTTTTGTTTCCATTGGCATATTTTCATCAGTTTTGACAAATAATCAGATTTTATCGTTTATTGTTGCAGTTGCCCTGAGTGCTTTTTTGTATTTAGGGTTAGATTATATTTCTGCGTCCGAAAGCTTTAATAACCTGTTTTTATTGATCCAAAATCTGGGAATTAGTTCACATTATACTTCAATAAGTCGTGGGGTACTTGATTCACGCGATCTTATTTATTTTCTAAGTATCATTTCTTTATTCATCTATTTTACTAAAATATTGTTAGGGAGACGGAAATGGTAAGTAAAGGCACATCTCATCGGATCAAAACACTGAAACAAATTTTATTTGTTCTGGCAGTGCTATTTTTAATTAATTGGCTCAGTTCTATTTATTATGTAAGATGGGATTGGAGTTCAGAAAAAAGATATTCGCTTTCTGATGAAAGTAAAACCTTGTTGAAATCGGTTAATGATGAAATATTTTTCAATGTGTATCTGGAAGGGGATTTTCCGGCCGGATTTATGCGTTTAAAACAGAAAACGAAGGAGATGCTGAATGAATTTCAGGCTTACAATAAAAATATCCGTTTTAGATTTATCAACCCCAATCAGGAAAAGGATAACGACAAACGCAATCAACTGTATCAGGAATTAATCGACAAAGGACTGACCCAAACAGATCTTCAGGTTAAAACCAAAGATGGTTTAAAACAACAAATGATTTTCCCGGGCGCAATCGTTAGTCATAACATGAACGAACTTCCATTGGATTTATTAAAAACACAAATGGGCGTTCCGCCAGAAGCGGTATTAAACAATTCAATTCAATCACTTGAGTTCAATATTGCAAGTTCAATAAAAAGATTGATTAACAAAACCAAACCTGATATCGCTTTTTTAAAAGGGCATGGAGAACTAGGTCGCGAATACATTGCGGATATCGCTGAAGCTCTGGCTAAAGATTATCGATTAAATGAGGTTGAAATTTTTGGCAATCCCAAATCTCTGATCGAAAATTTTGGTACCGATTCGATGCAGCCGAAATATTCAACCATCATCATTGCTAAACCTGAAAAGGTCTTTACTGAAGCCGATAAATTCGTAATCGATCAATACATCATGAATGGAGGAAAAGTATTGTGGTTGATCGACCCGGTTGATGCTTCGATGGACAGCCTTAAAAACTATCAATCCATGATGGCCATCACCAAATATTTAAATCTTGATGATCAACTTTTCACTTACGGAGTAAGGCTTAAGAATAACCTGATCATGGATTTGAATTCCCGGAAAATTCCTTTGCGAACGGGGCAAGTAGGCACTCAGGCAAAAATTGATTTTTTCCCTTGGTTTTATTTTCCGGCAATTGGTCCGCAATCAAATCATCCCATTGTTAAAAATCTGAATTCGATCAGCACCGAATTTGTCAGCAGCATTGATACCCTTTCAAAAAGTGGAACGGTAAAAACAATTTTATTATCAAGTTCTAATTATTCAAGAACTATAAATACACCAGCCATTATCAGTTTCGATATTTTACAATCGGAACCTGACCCACTTTTTTTTAATCAGGGGCCACAAAATATTGCAGTATTGCTCGAAGGTATATTTGAATCCGTATTTAAAAATCGGTTCTCGCCGCTCTCGAATGAATATCCCAACACCAAATTTTTTGAAAATAGTGTATCTACCCAGATGATTGTCATTACAGATGGAGATTTGATAAAAAACCAATTACATCGTACACAATTCTATCCGCTTCCATTAGGCTACGATCAATATACCGGACAAACTTATGGCAATAAAGATTTTATATTAAATGCATTGAATTACCTGACGGATGGTAATGGTTTGATTAGTTTGCGCAACCGTGAGTTAAAACTACGATTACTCGACAAAGCAAAAATAACCAAGGACCGGATATACTGGCAATTATTGAACAGCTTGGTCCCAATCATGGCAGTCATGCTTTTTGGTATAATTCTCTTCGTGATTCGCCGAAAAAAGTATGCTGGATAAGCATTAACTTAAGCAATACTTATCTTATCAATGGATAAAATGAAGTATTCAGGATATAATGAACTACCCCGCAGCAAAGCTGCGAGGTATCTGGAATACAGAATACAGTAGTCAGAAGTCAGAATTTTTTTTGAAGATATTTTATTCCCTCTTCTGAATTCTGGATTCTTACCGCGAAGCAGAGCTTCGAGGAATTCTTTTGATTAAAGCTCAACCTCTTATTTAATTGCATATCAATTAATCTTTTATCAATATGATCTTTCCTGAAATAATCTTTTTATTGTTTAATTCTTAACAATAGCTTTGTTATCTTTGCACCGTATTTATAATATCTATTTAAGCCTATCTGAATTAATGACAAAAAACCTGTACATAGCTGCAGCAGAAGCATACTCCGGCAAATCCCTAATCGTTTTAGGGATCATGAACATTCTACTACGAAATTTGAAACGTGTCGGAATCTTTCGACCAATCGTAAATATAAGTAAAGGTAACGATCCTCATATCGAACTTATCCGTCAACATTTTAAACTTCCTTTTGAACACAGGGAAATGTATGGTTTAAACGACGAAGAAGCTTTCGAATTCATTCGGAAAGATGATATGGACAGCCTTTTTTCAGCTATCCTTAATAAATACAAGCAACTTGAATCAAAATGTGATTTTGTTTTGATTGAAGGAACTGATTTTACAGGTTCTTTACGACCATTTGAATTTGATTTTAATGCAAGAGTTGCCAACAATTTAGGTGCTCCAATCATTATTGTGATAAATGGATATGCAAAAAGCGTCGAAGAAATAAAAAGAACAATTCATCTCAACAAAAAAATCATAGCCGATGAAAAATGTTCCTATTTCGGAATGTTTGCAAATCGGGTTAAATTAGAAGATAAACCTAAAATTGAAAATTTTATCAGGCAGGAACAAACCGATAAGGAGATAAATATCGTGATTCCTGAATTGGCATTATTACAAAAGCTTACCATACGTCAAATAAGCAATGCATTAAAGGCAAACAAAATTTATGGTGACGACGTGGTTTTAGATTATGATGTTGACGAATATCATATTGGTGCAATGAGTATCGAACATATACTGGAACATACCAAAGCCGGAGCACTTGTTATAACACCTGGTGATCGGCCTGATGTTATTATCAGTCTTTTCATGACTTACATTTCAGAAAATTTTCCGAAAATTGCAGGAATTCTCCTCACCGGCGGCTACAAACCCAGTAGGGAAATTATGAAATTAATTACCGGGATTAAAAAACTTCCTATCGCTGTTCTTGAAGTTGCCGATGACACCTATACAACTGCTTTAAAAGTGCATAATATAAAAACCGTTCTGAAAGCAAGCAATGAACGTAGAATGGCTGCAGCTCTAGGCCTTTTTGAATCGAATGTTGAAGAAAAAGAGCTGACTGATTTAATAAGCTTTACACCTTCCAAAGTACTCACCCC
>JAHIVC010000024.1 GCA_018816945.1 Bacteroidota bacterium
ATTGTTCAGTATCTATCAAAAATTGATCTTGTTGCGAAGTTCAATACCGGCTTTATTTACAGGACAATTGCAGTTCGGAATTGAGGGTAAACAAGGTCTGTTAAGCTATTACCGGATTAAAGAAGAAGAACAAGTTTATATTATCATGAATTTTAGAAATCATAAGATTTCTGCTAATCTATTGCCGAACGAGCATTGGGTCCTACTGTTTTCAACTCATGATAGATCAGATTTGAGGTTTATTGATCAAATAAAGCTTTCCCCATTCGAAGCATTAATCCTTAAGAAGGATTAACCTATCATTCATTTGTATTTCTTTTATTTAAAAATTCGATTCAAAGTTTGGGGAGTAAAACTCAAATGTAAGAAAATTATGGTTACTCTCTGGATGTGTTTTGAATTTTATTGTTGGTTTAGGCAATTGTGCTGGGCCTTTCGAGGCATATAGAGAACTCGCTAAAAATACAATAGTGCCAGCTGGTTTTTATTCTTTATTTTTCGCCGTCAAAGGCCCGGCAATGATTCGCTGCAGGTCTTTATTAAACTGATCAAAATCATTCTCAGGATAATCGGAGCAATGTATAACAGGGTGATAAAAGAGTTCAACATGACCGCTTTTTACATTTTGATGTAACTCCATACACTTAAAACTGCCACTGATGGTAACGGGCAATACATCGGCTTTTTCGTTAAACAGAAGTTTGAGGCTGCCGGGTTTGAATGGTCCCATTTGCGGTCCTTTGCTTCGGGTACCTTCAGGAAAAATAAAAATGGGGTTCTTATCTTTTTGGCGAATCCGTTCATTGATTTTCATGGAAGATTCCTTCAATTTTTTCCGGTTAATGAAAATACAATCTAGCGCGATCATCCGTACATTGATGATAGGCAATTTTTTCAATTCGTGCTTGGCGATAAACCCAACCGAAAACGGAAGGCATGAAATATAAATTGGAATGTCGAAACTTCCCTGATGATTTGAAATTACAACCAAACCCGAGCGGGTTTTGGGAATGTTTTCTTTACCATAAGCGGTATAACTTACCCCATTCACAACCAAAATAAAACGTGCCCAAGCGCTGCTTAATATGTAAATAAAACGTTTTAATGCACTTTTGCTTCCTGTAAGTTTAAGAGCGTAATAGGGTATAAAAAAGAGGATGCTGAAAATCAGGATCAGCCAGAATGTGAAGTAGAAAAATGCAGTTTTTAACATGTTTAAAGCATTATGATTAGTATATAAGCTGTAAAGATGCCCCTGAAAAAAAAGCACCTTAAACCACTTCGAAGGTACTATTTTTTAATAATTTTTGCCTACACGAAAATACTTTTACCAAACATTTTTGTAGAATACATTAGTTCTTATGATAATCCAGTGACATACTGAGAACGTTCGACTGTCCTCGAAATCCGTTTATCTCTTTTTGCTTTAGTCGGAAAGGTAAGAGTCAGAAATGAAAGTTATCCCAGCAATACTAATTTACAGTTTATCCAATTTACTAATAACTCCTAAGCCAAAACACATTAACACTTAAACACGTTAACTCCCTAACCTCTTTTGTTGAAATTCATAATATTAACAAACAATTGTTGACAACATATTATTTATTGCATATTTTTTTAAAATCGCTATTGTTTTTTAAAAATGTTTTGTTACCTTTGCAGCCCCAAATTAGGGGATGTTAATAGTAAAATACTGAAAAAGAGTAAGGAAACCTGACAATTAAGACAACTATAGGTTTTCGGCAGTGGTTAAAACAAAATTACCTGTTCTAACATATAATAACCACTGGCAAAAGTCTAGGTCGTAAAATCTCACCTTTCGATTTTTCAGAAAAAAGTTATTGTATAAAAGCGTAAAAATTAAATCAGTAATGTGGTTCATTATAAGGAATTATTTTTACCTTTGCACACCCAAAAAAATAAGGTGGAACAAATAATAAACAAAATAGCGTAGTATGCCAACAATACAACAGTTAGTTCGCAAGGGACGTCAAAAATTAACCGATAAGAGTAAATCTCCTGCTCTGGATTCGTGTCCGCAACGTAGGGGAGTTTGTGTTAGGGTTTATACCACAACACCTAAAAAACCTAACTCAGCTATGAGAAAGGTTGCAAGAGTTCGACTAACTAACGGAAAAGAGGTGAATGCCTATATTCCGGGTGAAGGACATAATTTGCAGGAGCACTCAATTGTAATGATACGTGGGGGCAGGGTGAAAGATCTTCCGGGTGTAAGATACCATATCATCAGAGGTGCATTGGATACTTCAGGTGTTGAGGGACGTACTCAAAGAAGATCAAAATACGGTACAAAACGACCAAAACAGAAATAAAAATATTTAACTCAAGGATAAAACAATGAGGAAATCTAGACCAAAAAAACGAGTTATTCTTCCTGATCCAAAATTCAATGAGGTTTTGGTGACAAAATTTGTTAACAATTTGATGTACCAAGGAAAGAAAAACCTGGCTTTTAAAGTTTTTTACGAAGCAATAGAAATTGTAACTGAAAAAATGCAGGAAGACGGATTGGAAGTTTGGAAAAAAGCTTTGGCTAATGTAACTCCAGCGGTAGAGGTTAGAAGTAGGAGAATCGGAGGGGCAACTTTTCAGATTCCTTCTGAAATCAGGGCAGGCAGAAAAATGTCGATTGGTATGAAAAACCTGATTGGCTATTCTCGTAAACGTCATGAAAAATCAATGGGTCAGAAATTGGCCGGTGAAATCATGGCAGGGTATAAAGAAGAAGGTTCTGCTTTTAAGAAAAAAGAAGACACACATAGAATGGCAGAAGCTAATAAAGCTTTCTCGCATTTTAGATTTTAATCAGCATATAATAAGGTATAATACAGAAATGTCGGAAAGACTAACATATACAAGAAACATAGGCATTATGGCTCATATCGATGCGGGTAAAACCACAACGACTGAGCGTATCTTGTATTATACCGGTATTAATCATAAAATTGGTGAAGTTCATGATGGTACTGCTACCATGGATTGGATGATTCAGGAACAGGAGCGTGGTATTACCATTACCTCTGCTGCTACAACTGTATTTTGGGACTTCAACAATAATCAATACAAAATTAATATCATTGATACCCCCGGCCATGTCGACTTTACTGTTGAGGTTGAACGATCACTCAGGGTTTTGGATGGAGCAGTTGCTTTATTCTGTGCTGTTGGTGGTGTTGAACCGCAATCGGAAACTGTTTGGAGACAAGCCAATAAATATCATGTACCGCGCATCAGTTTTGTAAACAAAATGGATCGTGCCGGTGCTGACTTTTTTAAGGTTATTACTGAAATTAATGAAAAACTAGGAGCACAAGCAATTCCATTGCAAATCCCGATTGGTGCCGAAGACGATTTTACAGGTATTGTTGATTTAATTACCAACAAAGCCTATGAGTGGGATAATGATACACTTGGTGCCAAGTATTTTGAAGTTCCAATTCCTGAAGAATTAAAAGAAGAAGTTGAACTTTATCGTTCAAAACTTATTGAGGGTGTTGCAGAAGAAAGCGATGAACTGTTTACTAAATTTCTTGAAAATCCTGAATCGATTACCCAGGAGGAAATCTATGCAGCCATTCGTAAAGCTACCATAGAGTTGAGAATTACTCCTGTACTTTGCGGATCTTCTTTCAAAAATAAAGGTGTCCAGTTTCTGTTAAATGCCATTACTTCATTTTTACCTTCTCCAATTGATATCACCGCCGTGAAGGGAATTAATCCATTCACAAATAAAGAAGAAAGCAGAAGTGCCAGCGTTGATGAGCCTTTTACAGCATTAGCTTTTAAAATCGCGACCGATCCTTTTGTAGGGCGGATTGCTTTTTTTAGGGTTTATTCAGGTGCTTTGGAAGCAGGTGAAACTGTTTTGAATTCAAATACAAATAAGAAAGATCGAATAGGCCGGATTTTACAAATGCATGCCAACAAGCAAAATCCATTGAAAAGGATCGAAGCGGGAGATATTGGTGCTGCGGTTGGCTTTAAAGAAATCCGTACCGGCGATACTTTAACAGATATTAAACACCCCTTAGTTTTAGAAAGTATCGAATTTCCAGAACCGGTTATCAGCATGGCTGTTGAACCAAAAGTTCAGGAAGATGTTGATAAATTGGCTATTTCCTTACAAAAGCTTGCAGAAGAAGATCCAACTTTTACCGTTCGGGTAGATGGAGATTCAGGCCAAACTTTAATTAATGGAATGGGCGAATTGCATCTTGATATTTTGATTGATCGATTGAAACGAGAATTCAATATCGCTGTTAATCGTGGAACTCCTCAGGTTGCATACAAAGAAGCGATTACCAAGACCATTTTACATCGTGAAGTTTATAAAAAACAGACTGGTGGCAGGGGTAGATTTGCCGAAATTTATATTGAAATCGGTCCTGCTTCGGATGAGGTAAAAGGGTTGGAATTTATAAATGAAACCAGGGATGGTAGCATCCCAAAACAATATATCCCTGCAATTGAAAAGGGATTCAGAATGGCAATGCAAAATGGATCGTTGATTGGTTTTCCGATGAATAACCTCAAGGTTCGTTTAATTGATGGATCATACCACAGTGTTGATTCGGATGCTTTGTCGTTTGAAGTTGCCGCAGCACAAGCGTTCAGAAATGCGACCAAACTTGCAAATCCGGCTATTTTAGAGCCGATGATGAAGCTCGAAATTAGCACTCCCGACGATTATGTTGGCGACTTGAGCAGTGATATTAACAAACGCCGTGGTCACCTTTCAAATGTTGAATCAAAATTAGGTGTACAGGTTATTAAAGCAGTAGTGCCAATGGCCGAAATGTTCGGATATGTAACAACATTGAGAACAATTTCATCCGGTCGTGCAATTTCAAATCTTGAATTTTCACATTATCAGGTTACGCCAAAGGACATACAAGAAGAAGTATTATATAAAATAAGAGGATACGTATTAAATTCTTAATTGAGTAATAAAAATTAACGAACGTGAGTCAAAGGATTAGAATCAAATTGAAATCATACGATCATAACCTGGTTGATAAATCAGCGGAAAAGATTGTTAAAACTGTTAAATCAACTGGAGCAGTTGTTAACGGACCAATTCCCTTGCCAACAAACAAAAAGATTTTTACAGTTAACAAAGCGACCTTTGTGAACAAGAAAGCAAGGGAACAGTTTCAGCTTTGCTCATACAAGAGGCTTCTTGATATATACAGTACCACATCTAAAACAATAGATGCATTAATGAAGCTCGAGCTGCCAAGTGGCGTTGAAGTAGAAATCAAAGTTTAAGTTTAAGAGTTGAAGTTTAGTTAGCAGGATTTAAGAGCTTAAAAGAAAGAAAAATGTCAGGATTAATAGGAAAAAAAATAGGTATGACCAGCATATACGATGCAAACGGCAAAAATGTGCCATGCACCGTTATTGAAGCTGGCCCTTGTACTGTAACCCAGGTCCGTTCAATGGAAATTGACGGATATGAAGCAATACAACTTGCGTTTGACGATAAAAAAGAAAAACATACCTCAAATGCAATGAAAGGTCATTTTGCGAAAGCAGGTATTTCTCCAAAACGAATAGTTCGCGAGTTGACCCGTTTCGAAAAGGGCCATCAGAAAAAATTTGGTGATGTAATAGGCGTTGAAATTTTTGTCGAGGGTGAATTTATCGATGTTGTTGGAACATCCAAAGGAAAAGGATTTCAAGGGGTAGTTAAACGTCATAACTTTAGAGGTGTTAATGATGCAACTCACGGACAGCACAATCGATTAAGAGCTCCGGGTTCTATTGGTGCATCTTCTTGGCCCTCAAGAGTATTTAAAGGTATGAGAATGGCTGGAAGAACCGGTGGTGATCGCGTTAAATTGATCAATCTCCAAATCTTAAAAATTATTCCTGAGAAAAACCTTCTTATTGTTAAAGGTGCAGTTCCTGGTGCAAAAAATTCATATTTAATTATTGAAAGATGGAGTTAGTAGTACATAATATTAGCGGAAAAGAGACATCGAAGAAAGTCAACCTGAATGATGAAATATTCGGGATTGAACCTAACGATCATGCGATCTATCTTGATACCAAACAATATTTGGCAAATCAACGACAAGGAACCCACAGCTCAAAAGGCAAAAGTGAATTATCTGGAAGTACTCGCAAGATTAAACGTCAAAAAGGAACCGGTACTGCCCGTGCAGGTAGTATTAAATCCGGTCTCTTTAGAGGTGGAGCCCGTATGTTTGGCCCACAACCAAGAGACTATCGTTTTAAGTTGAACAAAAAACTTAAACGTTTAGCACGTAAGTCAGCACTTTCATATAAAGCAATAGATAAAAACATTATGGTTGTTGAAGATTTCGAAATGGAACCAAAAACCAAGAGTTTTATTGAAATGCTTAATAATTTCAGCTTAAGCGAGAAGAAAACATTATTTATATTGGGCGAAAGCAAAGAGAATATTTATCTCGCGGCCAGAAACCTGAAAAAAATTAAAGTTGTTCATGCTTCTGCACTCAATACTTACGATATTTTAAATGCAAATAATTTATTGATTTCTGAGAATTCTCTTGCTGAGATTGAGAAAATGTTTGTTTAAATAAAAAATATTAAAATTCATAAAAATGGATATCATTAAAAAGCCTGTAATTACAGAAAAAATGACCGCGATGGGAGAAAAACTCAACCGTTATGGTTTTATAGTGGATAAACGGGCCAATAAGCTTCAAATTAAGGAAGCGATAAAGGAAATTTACGGAGTTGAGGTTACAGCAGTAAATACCATGAGTTACTCCGGTAAATCCAAATCCAGATTTACAAAAGCCGGATTTATTAGCGGCAAAACAAGTTCATTTAAGAAGGCTATTATTACATTAGCCGAAGGCGAAACAATTGATTTTTATAGCAATATTTAATTAGGATGGCTTTAAAAAAATTTAAACCCACAACACCAGGTCAACGCTTTAAGATAATAAGCGCATTTGACGACATCACGGCAGATAAACCAGAAAAGAGCTTGCTTGTAACACAAAAGCGCTCAGGAGGAAGGAACGGTGATGGAAAGATGACCATGAGATATATGGGTGGTGGTCATAAGAAACAGTATAGAATCATTGATTTCAAAAGAGATAAAGATGGTATTCCTGCAACGGTTAATTCTATTGAATATGATCCAAACAGGACTGCACGTATAGCTTTACTTTTTTATGCCGATGGTGAAAAGAGGTATATTATTGCTCCTAACGGATTAAAAGTTGGGCAGCAAATTAATTCAGGAAAAGGTGTAAGCCCTGATGTTGGAAATACATTATTCCTGAGCGAAGTACCTTTCGGAACAGTAGTTCATAATATTGAATTGCGTCCGGGTCAAGGTGGAAAGATGGCACGAAGTGCAGGATCTCACGCCCAATTAATGACCCGAGATGGTAAATTCGCAATTCTGAAATTGCCTTCAGGTGAAACCCGAATGATTTTACAAACATGTAAAGCTACAGTTGGTACAGTATCAAATAGCGATCATAGTTTGGAAAGATCCGGAAAAGCAGGACGTACCCGTTGGTTGGGTCGTCGTCCAAGAGTTCGTCCGGTTGTAATGAATCCGGTTGATCACCCGATGGGTGGTGGAGAAGGAAGAGCTACCGGTGGTCACCCACGATCACGTAAAGGCACTCCTGCAAAAGGTTACATTACTCGTTCAAAGAAAAAAGCATCGAGCAAGTATATCATTGAAAGAAGAAAGAAATAAAATAGATAATTAAATCATAAGAATAATGAGTCGTTCTCTTAAAAAAGGTCCTTATATTCATTTCAAACTGGAGAAAAAGGTTTTTGCGAATATTGAATCCAGCAAAAAAACGGTTATTAAAACCTGGTCAAGGGCATCAATGATTTCCCCAGACTTTGTTGGACAAACCATTGCTGTTCATAATGGAAATAAATTCATTCCGGTTTATGTTACTGAAAACATGGTTGGACATAAATTAGGTGAATTTGCCCCAACCCGAATTTTCAGAGGACACGCAGGAAATAAAGATAAAGGCAAACGATAAAAGGCAATAAATAAGTACATACAATGGGAGCAAGAAAACATAATTCGGCAGAACAATTAAAGGAAGCAAAGAAAACAACATACTTTGCCAAATTGAATAATTGTCCTACTTCGCCCAGAAAAATGAGATTAGTAGCTGGCTTGATCAGAGGAGGAAATATTGAAAATGCATTGCATATTTTACAACATTCTCCAAAAGAAGCTTCAATCCGAATGCACAAACTATTGCGTTCAGCTATCGCAAACTGGGAAGCTAAAAATGAAGGTCAGCGTATTGAAGACAGCCACCTTTATGTTAAAGAAGTTTTAGTGGATAGTGGCAGAGTATTAAAACGTATTCAACCTGCACCTCAAGGCCGTGCACACCGAATAAAAAAACGTTCAAATCATGTCACTGTTATACTTGATAGCAGAACAGTAGTAGAAGAAGTTAAAAATCAAAATCAATAATCTATAAGATACATTTAATGGGACAAAAAACAAATCCAATAGGTCTTAGATTAGGAATCATTAAGGGATGGGATTCAAATTGGTACGGTGGAAATAAATTTGCCGATAAACTGATAGAAGACGATAAAATCAGAAAATATCTGAATGCCCGGCTGGCAAAAGCTGGAATATCAAAGATAATTATTGAGCGTACCTTAAAACTCGTAACTGTAACCATATTTACTGCTCGTCCGGGTATTATTATCGGAAAAGGTGGTTCTGAAGTTGACAAACTAAAAGAAGAGTTGAAAAAAGTTACCGGTAAGGAAATCCAAATCAATATCTCGGAAATTAAAAGGCCGGAATTAGATGCGGTAATCGTTTCCAGTTCAATCGCTCGTCAAATCGAAGGTAGAATCTCATTCAGAAGAGCCATTAAAACTGCTATTGCTTCAACAATGCGAATTGGTGCCGAAGGAATTAAAGTTCAGATTTCTGGTAGAATCGGTGGTGCTGAAATGGCAAGAAGTGAATCGTACAAAGAAGGACGTGTTCCATTGCATACTTTACGTGCAGATATTGATTATGCGCTCAGTGAAGCTCATACCACTTATGGACGTATCGGAATTAAAGTTTGGATTTGTAAAGGTGAAATTTACGGGAAACCTGAATTAGTTCCTACAACAGGAATTGGAGCCAAAACCCAACAAGGGGGAGGAGGCGCACCGGCACCAGGCGGACCACGCGGAAGAGGCCCACGAAATAAGAGAAGATAAACAGGACTTATAATTTATAATATTATATCAGATGTTACAGCCGAAAAAGACAAAATTCAGGAAAATGCAAAAAGGGAAAATGAAAGGAAATTCCTTTCGTGGCAACCAAATTGCATTTGGATCTTTTGGAATAAAAGCTCTAGAAGAAACCTGGATCACCGGAAGACAAATAGAAGCTGCTCGTCAAGCAGTTACTCGTTATATGAAGCGTGAAGGACAGATTTGGATTAGAATTTTCCCCGATAAGCCAATAACCAAAAAACCTGCTGAGGTACGTATGGGTAAAGGTAAAGGAGCTCCAGAATATTTCGTAGCAAGGGTAACTCCAGGCAGAATCCTTTTCGAGGCAGAAGGTGTGCCATTGGAAATTGCCAAGGAAGCATTGCGCTTGGCATCCCAAAAGCTTCCAATTAAAATGAAATTTGTAGTAAGAAGAGATTACGTAGAATAATCAATATTTAGAAAATGGAACAAGCAGTTATCAAAGAACTTTCTACAGATGATTTGGTAGATCGATTAGAGGAAGAAACAAAACAATTGACAAAATTGAAACTGAATCATGCGGTTTCTCCTCTTGAAAATCCAAATAAAATCAAGGCCTATAGGAAAACCATAGCCCGGATTCAGACCGAATTAAGGAAACGTGGAATTGAAAAAGCCTTGGCTGGTACTAATGACCAGGAAACTGATAAGTAAGAATTGCTATGGAAAGAAATTTAAGAAAAGAAAGAGTAGGATTGGTTGTAAGTAACAAAATGGAAAAATCCATTGTTGTCTTGATCGAACGTAAAGTTAAACATCCTATATATGGAAAGTTTGGGATCAAAACTTCCAAATTAACTGCTCACGACGAAAACAACGATTGTAACATTGGTGATACAGTAAAGATTATGGAAACCCGTCCGTTGAGCAAAAGTAAATGCTGGAGATTAATTGAAATTATTGAAAGAGCTAAATAGTTATGATACAACAAGAATCAAGATTAGCTGTAGCTGACAATAGTGGTGCAAAGGAAGTGCTTTGTATCAGGGTGTTGGGCGGTACCGGAAAAAGATACGCCCGAATTGGTGATAAAATTATTGTCTCGGTAAAAAGTGCCATTCCTTCAGGGAACATTAAAAAAGGTACCGTTGCCACAGCAGTCGTAGTGCGCACCAAAAAAGAAACACGAAGAAATGATGGTTCTTATATTCGCTTCGACGATAATGCCGTGGTGATTTTGAACGCAGCTGGAGAAATGTCGGGTACCCGTATTTTTGGCCCAGTAGCCAGAGAACTTCGCGACAAGCAATTTATGAAAATCGTTTCATTAGCACCCGAAGTGCTTTAAAATAAGAAATAGATTATGCAAAAAAAATTACATATAAAAAAGGGTGATACCGTCATGGTTATCAGTGGTGAATCGAAAGGTCAGCAGGGTCGTGTACTTAAGCTTATGCCTGAGGCAAATCGCGGTATCGTAGAAGGTGTGAACATGGTTTCAAAAAATGCCAAACCCAATGCTAAAAATCCTAAAGGTGGGATTATCAAGCAAGAATCACCAATTCACCTATCAAACTTGAAAGTTGTTGATGGTGCCGGTAATCCTACTCGCGTTGGTAAAAGAATGGATGAGAAAGATAATAAGAGTGTTCGATATTCAAAAAAAACAGGGGAGGTAATTAAGTAATGGAATATACACCTAGATTAAGGGAAAAATATTTCGCAGAAATAATTCCCGCACTCACCAAAGAATTTAGCTACAAAACCATCATGCAGGTTCCAAGGCTGAAAAAAATATCAGTAAATCAGGGCTTGGGAAAAGCCATCACTGATAAAAAAATTATCGACACCGGTGTTGATGAAATGACCAAAATTACAGGACAGAAAGCTGTAATTACCAAATCAAAACGCGATATTTCTAACTTTAAACTTCGTAAAGGAATGCCTGTAGGTGTTCGAGTTACTCTTCGTGGCGACAAAATGTACGAATTTTTGGATAGACTTGTTTCAGTTGCAATGCCTCGAGTTAGAGATTTTAAGGGAGTAAATGATAAAGGTTTCGACGGAAGAGGAAATTACACCTTTGGTGTTACCGAGCAAATCATTTTTCCTGAAATAGATATTGATAAAATTAATAGCATTAATGGAATGGATATCACATTTGTTACTTCGGCCAATACTGATAAAGAAGCAATGTCTCTATTAAAAGAATTTGGTATTCCATTTAAAAATCAAAAATAAGATAAGCATATGGCTAAAGAATCAATGAAAGCGAGAGAAGTTAAACGACAAAAACTCGTTGACAAATACGCTGCCAAAAGGGCTGGATTAAAAGCAGCAGGTGATTATGAAGGTTTGCAAAAACTTCCAAAAAACGCCTCACCGATACGTTTGCACAACAGGTGTAAATTAACGGGTCGCCCAAAAGGTTATATGCGTCAATTTGGTGTTTCACGTATCAACTTTAGGGAAATGGCTCTGAACGGCTTGATTCCCGGTATCAGAAAAGCCAGTTGGTAATTAAAAATGATTATTGATTATTGAAAAATGTAAAAATAATCGATAAAAAATAATCAATAAAAAATAAACAATAAACAATAAGATAGAGATGCTTACTGATCCAATTGCAGATTATTTAACAAGAATTCGAAATGCAGTGAAAGCTAGCCATAGAGTGGTTGAAATTCCTGCTTCAAATTTGAAAAAAGCGATAACAAAAATACTGTTTGAAAAAGGTTATATCTTGAATTATAAATTCGAAGATGATGACAAACAGGGAATCATCAAGATCGCCCTGAAATTTCATCCGGTCACCAAGTTGCCTGCTATTTCCAAACTTCAAAGAGTAAGTCGTCCAGGCTTAAGAAAGTATTCTGACGCTAATAGCCTCCCACGTGTATTAAACGGATTGGGTATCGCTATTTTGTCAACATCAATGGGCGTAATTACCGACAAAGAAGCAAGAAAATTAAATGTCGGTGGCGAAGTATTATGTTACATTAGTTAATAAGGAGATTTAATCAATGTCAAGAATAGGAAAATTACCCATCAACATTCCTGTAGGAGTTCAGGTTACCGTCAGCGACGAAAATGTGGTTACGGTAAAAGGCAAGCTTGGAGAACTCAAGCAGGCCGTTAACCCAGCCATCAATGTAAAAATTGAGGACGGTTCAATTAAAGTAGGTAGGGCTTCTGATAGTATCCCAGATCGTTCAAAACACGGTTTATACCGATCTTTAATTTCAAATATGATTCATGGAGTGTCTGAAGGTTATAAAATCGTACAAGAATTAGTTGGAGTTGGTTATAAAGCTACTGCAACTGGTCAAATACTTGAAATATCAGTAGGTTATTCGCACAATATTGTGATGGAATTACCTCCCGAAGTGAAAGTTGAAACTCTAGTTGAAAGAGGAAAAAGCCCACAAATCATTTTATTCTCTCATGATAAACAGTTGATCGGTCAGGTTGCAGCTAAAATACGTTCACTTCGTAAACCTGAACCATATAAAGGAAAAGGTATTCGTTACCAAGGTGAGGAAATTAGACGTAAAGCTGGTAAAGCAGCTACTTCATAATTAAAAACAAGAATTTTAAATTCTTAATAGAATGGCAATAAAAGATAAAAGAAAATTCAGAAGATTGAGGATAAAACTTGGAGTTAGAAGATCCATTGTTGGAACTCTTGAAAGACCAAGACTTACTATTTTTAGAAGTAATAAGGGAATTTACGCCCAATTGATTAACGATTCTGATGGAGTTACTTTAGCCGCTGCATCATCAACCAGCAAAGGCATTGCAGAAGCAAAGATTACCAAAATCGAACAAGCCAAATTGGTTGGTAGCCTTCTTGCAGAAAAAGCAAAAGAAGTTGGAGTTGAGTCAGTTGTTTTTGACAGAAACGGTTATTTGTATCATGGTAGAGTTAAATCTTTAGCTGACGGTGCTAGAGAAGGAGGTCTTAAATTTTAAAAGTTATGGCAAATTTAAACGAAAATAGAGTAAAGACTAGCGAAATTGAATACAAAGACAGACTGGTTAGTATTCAAAGGGTTACTAAAGTTACCAAAGGTGGTCGTACATTCAGTTTCTCGGCAATTGTTGTTGTTGGAAATGAAAACGGTGTAGTAGGCTATGGTTTGGGAAAAGCAAAAGAGGTAACTGCTGCCATTGCAAAAGGAATAGATGATGCCAAGAAAAATTTAGTTAAAGTTCCGATTTTAAAAGGTACTTTACCTCACGAACAATATGGTAAATATAGTGGTGCTTATGTATTCTTGAAACCAGCTGCTCCCGGAGCCGGTGTTATCGCAGGTGGTGCTATGCGTGCTGTTCTGGAAAGTGTCGGAGTAACCGATGTTTTAGCAAAATCAAAAGGATCGTCAAACCCACACAGTGTTGTTAAGGCTACCATTGACGCTTTGGTTAAACTGAGGGACCCTAAAACAGTTGCACAAATGAGAGGTGTTAGTTTAAGTACAGTTTTCAACGGATAAAAACCTGTAATGATGAAAAAATTAAGAATAGAACAAGTTAAAAGCGGCATTGGACGGACAGAACGCCAAAAGCTTACGCTCCAGGCATTAGGCTTGAAAAGAATGCATCATACAATTGAAGTAGTTGGAACCCCGCAAATTCTGGGAATGATTGCAAAAGTTGATCATCTGGTTAAAGTGGAAGAAGTTTAATTTTAGAAAAAATAATTTGATATACGATGGATTTAAGTAATTTAAAACCGGCAGAAGGTTCGACCAAGAACAGGAAAAGAATCGGAAGAGGGCAAGGATCAGGCAGAGGCGGAACAGCTACAAGAGGTCATAAAGGTGCCCAATCAAGATCTGGCTATAGCCGTAAATTTGGTTTTGAAGGCGGTCAAATGCCTTTGTATCGACGAGTTCCTAAATCTGGATTTAAGAACGTTAACCGGAAGGAATACCACGGTGTCAATATCGATACTTTACAACAATTAGCCGAGACAAAAAATATTAAAATTATTGATTTAAATGTTTTAATTGAAAATGGATTGGCTTCAAAAAACGAGCTGATTAAGATTTTAGGTCGTGGCGAATTAAAAGCCAAATTAGAAGTTAGAGTTCATGCATTTTCGGAATCAGCTATTAAAGCGATCGAAGCTCAAGGTGGTGTTGCAACAAAAATTTAAGATTAAATGAAAAGATTAATCCAGACAATTAGAAATATTTATAAGATTGAAGATCTTAGAAAACGAATTTTATATACCCTCGGAATATTATTGATATACCGTTTAGGTTCTAAAGTCGTTATTCCCGGTGTCGATCCTGATATGTTGGCGAATCTGCAAAACCAAACTGAAGGTGGAATCTTAGGATTACTGAATATGTTTTCAGGGGGTGCCTTTTCTAATGCGTCAATCTTTGCTTTAGGAATCATGCCTTATATTTCCGCATCGATTGTTATTCAATTGTTGGGAATGGCAATTCCTTATTTTCAAAAACTTCAAAAAGAAGGTGAGAGTGGAAGAAGAAAGATTAATCAGATTACTCGATATTTAACTGTGTTAATAACTGGTTTTCAGGCTCCTGCGTATATCGCAAACATGATATCAAACTTGCCGCCTGAAGCGATTTCACCATTCAATCCAAACATCACATCACCCACTACCTTTTTCTGGATTTCGACCGTAGTGATACTGATATCAGGTACTATGTTCGTAATGTGGCTTGGTGAAAAAATTACAGATAAAGGAATCGGAAACGGTATTTCATTAATTATTATGATCGGAATTATAGCCAGATTGCCATTTGCATTAGCTGGTGAATTCTTTTCAAAAATGGAAGAAAAAGGTGGAGGCCTTGTATTCTTTGTTGTTGAAATAGCAGTGCTTGTTTTCGTAATATTATTAACCATTTTATTGGTGCAGGGAACCCGGAAAATTCCGGTGCAATATGCAAAACGGATAGTTGGAAATAAACAATACGGTGGAGTTCGTCAGTATATCCCTTTAAAGGTAAATGCTGCGGGTGTTATGCCTATCATTTTTGCACAGGCTATTATGTTTTTGCCTTTAACACTGGCCGGATTTGCAAATTCGGATTCGCTTAGTGGTTTTGCTCAGGCTTTTACAAATGTGAATGGGTTCTGGTATAATTTGGTACAGTTTATAATGATCATGCTTTTTACATATTTCTATACTGCTATTACTGTTAATCCAAATCAAATGGCAGAGGATATGAAGAAAAACGGTGGATTTATCCCCGGAGTAAAACCAGGAAGAAAAACTGCTGAGTTTATTGATAATGTGATGTCGAGAATTACCTTACCCGGTTCTATATTTTTAGCCATGGTAACTTTATTGCCTACCTTGGTAGGATTGATGGGAGTAAGCCAGGCATTTGCAATGTTTTATGGTGGTACTTCACTATTAATTTTAGTAGGTGTTGTATTGGATACATTACAGCAAGTTGAAAGCCATTTATTAATGCGTCATTACGATGGTTTGACCAAATCAGGCAGGATTAAAGGCAGAACCGCAGGCATTATGGGCTAAGAAATATTGTATGATACAATATAAGAATAACGAAGAAATTGAATTAATAAGAGAAAGTTCTTTACTTGTTGGAAAAACTTTAGCAGAGGTTGCCAGGCACATCAAGCCCGGAATCGAAACCCGAAAGCTGGACAAAATTGCCGAAGAATTTATTCGCGATCATGGTGCATTACCAGGATTCAAAGGATACGGTGGATTTCCCAATACCTTGTGTATATCAGTGAATGAAAATGTAGTTCATGGTATCCCGGGGAAAAGGAAACTTAAGGATGGAGATATCGTATCAATTGACTGCGGAACAATTTTAAATGGATTTTATGGTGATTCGGCCTACACTTTCGAGGTAGGAGAAGTAAAAGAAGAAATCAAACTTTTGCTTAAACGAACCAAAGAATCACTTTATAAAGGAATTGAAGTTGCAATAGTTGGTAAACGAATTGGGGATATTGGATTTGAAATCCAAAATTATACTGAACAATTCGGATATTCAGTGGTAAGAGATCTGGTTGGACATGGTTTAGGACGAAATTTGCATGAAAAACCTGAAGTTCCCAATTACGGGAAAAAAGGGGTGGGGATAAAACTTAAAGAAGGAATGGTATTAGCAATCGAGCCCATGATTAATCTCGGCGTAAAGGATGTAGTTCAGGAAAAAGATGGTTGGACGATCAGAACGTTAGATCGGATGCCTTCAGCTCATTTTGAGCATGATGTTGCCATTAGAAAGGGAAAAGCTGAAATCCTTTCTACATTTGAATTTATAGAAGAAGTTTTAAATATTAAATAGAATTATGGCGAAACAAACATCTATTGAACAAGATGGTACTGTAATAGAGTCCTTAGGCAATGCAATGTTTAGGGTTGAACTCGAAAACGGGCACATCATCACAGCTCATATCTCTGGTAAAATGCGGATGCATTATATTAAAATATTACCGGGCGATAAGGTTAAGCTTGAAATGTCACCGTACGATTTAACCAAAGGAAGAATTACATTTAGATATAAATAATATAACAAGAGAAATAAAGCATATTGGATTAATAAAACATTTAATTGAAATAAAATGAAAGTTCGAGCATCGATTAAGAAGAGATCTCCCGAATGTAAAATCGTTCGTAGAAAAGGAAGATTATATGTGATTAACAAAAAAAATCCAAAGTATAAACAACGTCAAGGATAATAAAGACATTAAATTTAAATTAATTACAATTATTTGATATATGGCTAGAATAGCGGGTATCGATTTACCAAAAAACAAAAGAGGCGAAATAGGTTTAACCTATATCTTTGGCATAGGTAGAAGCCTTGCACAACACATACTTACCGAAGCAGGAATTGACTGGAGTAAAAAAGTTGAAGATTGGACAGATGATGAACAAAACAGCATCCGTACCATCATAGGCGAAAGGTATAAAGTTGAAGGCGGTCTTCGCTCTGAAATTCAAACCAATATTAAGCGGCTCAGGGACATTGGTTCGTACCGTGGAATCAGGCATCGTTTAGGTTTGCCATTGCGTGGACAAGGCACCAAAAACAATGCGCGAACTCGTAAAGGAAGGAAAAAAACTGTTGCAAACAAGAAAAAGGCAGTTAAAGGTTAATAGCTAGTTTTTTGACAAGAAAGATCGAAACATTATAACATTATGGCAAAAAGTACCAGAAATACTAAAAAAAGGGTCGTTAAAGTTGAGCCAATCGGAAAAGCTTTCATTCAGGCATCTTTTAATAATATTATTATTTCTCTAACCAACAATTCAGGACAAGTAATTTCCTGGGCTTCTTCAGGCAAGATGGGGTTTAGAGGTTCGAAGAAAAATACACCTTACGCAGCCCAAATGGCAGCTGAAGATTGCGCTAAAGTTGCGTTTGACCAAGGCCTCAGAAAAGTAAAAGTGTATGTAAAAGGTCCTGGTGCAGGTCGTGAATCTGCAATCCGAACATTACATGGACAGGGAATTGAAGTAACTGAAATTATGGACGTAACCCCATTGCCACATAATGGCTGTCGACCCCCTAAAAGACGTAGGGTATAATTTTAGGTTTATTTCAACAGAAGATTTTTATAACACAAAAGTAAATTTGTAAAACATGGCAAGATATACAGGCCCAAAATCAAGAATTGCACGTAAATTCAAAGATCCAATATACGGACCAGATAGAGCATTCGAGAAGAAA
The DNA here is from genome assembly GCA_018816945.1 of Bacteroidota bacterium. NCBI lineage: Bacteria > Pseudomonadati > Bacteroidota > Bacteroidota bacterium. Next base: position 17,925 of record JAHIVC010000024.1, read on the forward strand.
AACTATCCTCCTGGACAACACGGTAACTCAAAACGCCGTAAAAAACAATCCGAGTATGGAATTCAGCTTCAGGAAAAACAAAAAGCTAAATATACATACGGTATTATGGAGCGTCAATTCCGCAATACTTTTGAAAAAGCCAGCAGCAAAGCAGGTATTACTGGTGAAGTTTTACTTCAATTAATCGAATCAAGATTAGACAATGTTGTATATCGCTTGGGCGTTGCTCCAACCAGGAGTGGTGCGCGTCAATTGGTATCTCATCGTCATATCACAGTGAATGGGGCAATTGTTAATATTCCTTCATACTTGGTGAAAGAAGGTGATTTGATAGGTGTTCGTGAGAGATCTAAAACACTTGAAGCAATTACCAATTCATTAACCGGCCGCTCTAATCCTTATTCATGGTTAGAATGGGACGATGCAAAAATGACCGGGAAATTTATGAATTATCCGGCTCGTGAAGATATTCCTGAGAATATCAAAGAACAACTAATCGTGGAGTTATACTCTAAATAATAGCTTGATTTTATTAATTATTTGACAACAAATAAAACAAAAATATGTCGATTCTAGCATTTCAAAAACCTGATAAGGTAATCATGATCGAAGCTGATGAATTCAAAGGAATCTTTGAATTCCGTCCTCTGGAACCGGGCTTCGGTATAACAATTGGTAATGCATTAAGAAGGATATTGCTGTCTTCCCTTGAAGGTTATGCAATCACTTCTATCAAAATTGAAGGCGTTGTTCAGGAATTTTCAACGGTGAAAGGTGTTGTGGAAGATGTTTCTGAAATCATCCTCAATTTAAAAAAAATACGTTTTAAACGCCAAATCGAAACTGAAACCTCCGAAGAGGTTCATGTTGTTATCGGTGATCAGGACTCGTTTAAAGCTGGTGACATTAACAAATTTTTATCTGTTTTTCAGGTATTAAACCCTGAAGTAGAAATTTGCCATATGGATCCTTCTATTAAAGTTTCAATTAATTTAACAATTGAAAAAGGACGTGGTTATATTCCTGCCGACGAAAACAAAAAGGTGAACACACCAATCGATACTATTTTTATTGATTCGATTCACACACCAATTGTTAACGTAAATTACAGAGTTGAAGATTTTAGGGTTGAACAGAAAACCGACTATGAAAAGCTTATTTTGGAGCTTACCACAGATGGATCAATTCATCCTAAAGAAGCATTAAAAGAAGCTGCCAAAATACTTATTCATCATTTCATGTTATTCTCCGATGAGAAAATCACTTTAGATACAGAAGAGAAAACAGTAACTGAAGAATTTGATGAAAATTCATTGCATATCCGTCAGTTATTAAAAACCAAACTTGTTGATTTAGATCTATCAGTTCGCGCACTGAATTGTTTGAAAGCTGCCGACGTTGATACCTTGGGCGATTTGGTTTCATTTAACAAAAATGACCTCTTAAAATTCAGGAATTTTGGCAAAAAATCTTTGACTGAGCTTGAAGAACTTGTAAAAGTTAAAAATCTCGAATTTGGGATGAATACAGCAAAATATAAATTAGATAAGGAATAATAGAAATGAGACACGGAAAGAAATTCAACCACTTAAGCAGAAAGAGTGCGCATAGAAAAGCAATGTTGGCCAATATGGCTGCTTCTTTAATCATGCACAAACGAATCAGGACAACTCTGGCAAAGGCTAAGGCACTTAGGGGTTATGTTGAACCTTTAATCACAAAATCAAAGGACGATTCAACTCATTCTAGAAGAACTGTATTTAGCTATTTACAAAGTAAAGAAGCGGTAACTGAATTGTTCAGGGAAGTTGCAGTAAAAATTGCTGATCGACCGGGCGGATATACCCGAATTCTTAAAACAGGCAACCGACTTGGTGATAATGCAGAAATGTGCTACATCGAATTAGTTGACTATAATGAAAACTTGTTAGTTGAAAAAGCTCCAAAAGCTAAAGCTTCAACAAGAAGAAGAGGTGGAAAGAAATCAGCAACTCCAAGTTTAGCGGCAGCTAATGTTGTTGAAGCAGAAGTTGTAGATACTGTTAAAGAGGTTAAGGAAGAAGTTTCAGTTTCTCAAGAAATTGCAGAAACACCGGCCGAGGATACCATTGAAGAACCTAAGGCTGAAGAAGCTGAGGAATCAGCAGAAGAAGAGCAAAAATAATTACGATTTTAGATAATATTAAAAGGATAAAGTATCTTGCTTTATCCTTTTTTTATACCATTTAATTGGCTAATTTTGATCTTATTTCTAATCAAAATTATGAGTCAAATTATTAAGATTATCGCAAGACAGATTTTGGATTCCAGAGGAAATCCAACAGTCGAAGTTGATGTTTATACCGATTCAGGTGTTATTGGCCGTGCTGCAGTTCCATCTGGGGCTTCAACAGGAATACATGAGGCCGTTGAGCTGCGTGATAACGACAAAGGTGTTTATATGGGGAAAGGCGTTTTACAAGCCATCCAAAATGTAAATACAACAATCAATGACGAACTTCAGGGTTATTATGTTACCGATCAAAATGAGATTGATAAACGCATGATAGAGCTTGATGGAACTCCAAACAAGAGTCACCTTGGAGCTAATGCCATTTTGGGCGTTTCACTCGCTGTAGCTCATGCTGCCGCACAGGAAACCAGTCAGTATTTATACAGATATGTTGGGGGGGTAAATGCCAACACTTTGCCAATTCCAATGATGAATATTCTGAACGGCGGATCGCATGCCGACAATAGCATCGATTTTCAGGAATTTATGATTATGCCGGTTGGGGCTGCTTCATTTAGTGATGCTTTGCGGATGGGTACCGAAGTATTCCATAACCTCAAAGCTGTTTTGAAAAAGGCCGGATATTCAACCAATGTTGGTGATGAGGGTGGATTTGCACCAAATCTTAAATCGAATGAAGAAGCGGTTACTGTGATCTTAGAGGCAATAAAAAATGCTGGTTATGTAGCAGGAAAGGATATTTACCTGGCACTGGACCCTGCTTCGTCAGAATATTTTATTCCTGAAGAAAATGTGTATCACTTAAAATGGTCGACCGGTGAAAAATTAACACCAGCTCAAATGGTTGATTTTTGGAGTAGTTGGGTAGAAAAGTATCCAATTATTTCGATTGAAGATGGGATGGCTGAAGATGATTGGGCCGGATGGAAACTGATGACCGAAAAACTAGGAAAGAAAATCCAATTGGTAGGCGACGATTTGTTTGTTACAAATACAAATCGTTTAAAACAAGGGATTGATTCGGGTACGGCCAATTCAATTTTAATTAAAGTCAATCAAATTGGGACTCTTACAGAAACAATCGATGCGGTGAATATGGCTCATAAAAATGGGTATACAGCCGTTATAAGTCATCGTTCAGGTGAAACTGAAGATACAACGATTGCCGACCTTGCTGTGGCTTTAAATACAGGACAAATTAAAACAGGATCAGCAAGTCGTTCCGACCGTATCGCGAAATACAATCAATTGCTACGTATCGAAGAGTTGCTTGGTGATCAGGCAAGATATCTTGGAAAAGATTTTAAATATGCGAATAAGGCTTAATTAAAGCCGTAAACTTAATTAAAAGAGCACGATTCGAAAAGTGAATCGTGCTCTTATTTTTAAATCAATCTAAACTTATTAGCGTTATATTTTGTGGAAAATCTAATTCGGAAAATTTAATTGTACCTGAACCATTTCAAAACCTGATGGGATTAATCCACTTTTTTCGCGTGTACTAAGGGTGACGTTCAGGATATATTCCTGTCCTGGTTTTAACTTTAGCGATGACATTTCTAATCTGATCAATTTACTGGATTGTGCCGGAATTGATTCTTTGGCTATATTTCCATATAAAATAATTTTACCTTCCGATTTTATGTTCCATGAAATTAGAAAATCACTTAAATCAGTAAACGAATAATTGTTCTTAAGCCTTATTTGGCCCGTTCTTGGGTCAAATCCCAGAATTTCTATATTCTGATAACCTTTTTTAACTTCTGCATAAGCCGGTTTTAAACTTCGATTACCATATACGATTCCTGTATTATTATCTTCCCAACTCTCAATAAACCCTCCTTGTAGTGTTTTGTGTTTATTAATAGCCGTCCAGTAATTTCTCATCTGTTCAATTTTGTTCTCAGTTGAGTTAATGTATTCAGAAATGATCAGTGGTTGACTTGGGTTTTCTGTTGCATGTTTAATGATCTCATCAATGGAAGGATTGATAGGTGCTGCAATATCAGCGAATGAATTCTTGCCAAGTTGCTCATTTTGAACAGGCCGTGATTTATCCCTGAGTTTAATCCATGAAAAATTATTTAAAAAATTGTTTGCTCCTCCGGCTTTATTAACAAGCGACCAGATAATTATACTTGTAAAATTTTTATCACGTTCAACCATTCGGATAGTTCTGTCTAAATGTGCCTTCTTAAGTTTTTGATTCGTCGCATTCGAAGGATCGATGATCAACTCATCCAATTCAATATTGGCCTCGTCAATCACATATAAACCATACTCATCGCACAATTCATACCAGAGCGGATCATTGGGATAATCACTATTTCGAACGGCATTGATATTTGCCTTCTTTAATAATTCAATATCTTTTAGCATGGATTCGCGGCTGTTGTTATAATCAGGATTGTGTTCATGGCGGTTAATTCCTTTTAAGTAAATAGCTTTTCCATTTAGGTTAAGCTGACCATTTTTAATTTCAATTTTTCTAAATCCGATATATGTTGAAATACTTTCCTGAATGTTTCCGAGGGCATCTTTCAAATTAATAATTAATGAAAAAAGAGCAGGATTTTCGGCAGACCAATGGGTAGCTTCAGGAACCAGAAATTGATAATCCAATTTCCGCTTACCTTCAAGCATGAATTTGTGTTTTTTTGAATAAAATTTGCGTCCTCTTTGCAAGTAAATTTCCAAATTCAATGTTTCCTTGCGATAATTCAAATTATTAGCGTCAATTTCAATATTTAAAACCCCATCTTTATAATTGTCGGTAAAATCAGCTGTAGCAAAAAAATCCTGAATTTGAAGATTTGGTCTGGCATAAATATAAACTTCACGATCAATCCCACTATATTGCCATAAATCCCGATCCTCAAGTAATGACCCATCGCTCCATTGGTAAACCTCCAAAGCAATAATATTTTCTCCGGCTTTTAGATACTTTGTGATCTCAAATTCAGCAGGAAGCTTTGACCCTTGACTGTATCCAACTTTTTCGCCATTTAACCAAATATAAAATGCCGAACGGACAGATCCAAAATAGATATAAATCCTCCTATTAAGCCAATCATTTGGTAAAACGAATGTTTTTAGATAAGAGCCAAGCGGATAATGATCTTCAGGAATATAAGTAGAATCTTGATTCGCTATATTCTCAGGTGGACCATTTAAGGATCTGAATCCTTGGAGTTTCCAACTTTCCGGTACCACAATATTTTGCCAGGAACTAAAATCAAAATAGGGCTTGTAAAATTCAGATGGCCTTTGGCTTGGGTTTTCCGACCATTTAAATTTCCAATTTCCATTGAGCGATTTAAACCATTTTGAAGCTGATTTATTATTGGCGACTGCTAATTCTTGTGATTCGTATGGGAAAAAATGAGCCCTTGGTTCAAGCTTATTTAACTCAAAAATTTGAGGATTTTTCCAATCAGGCAAACTTTCTTGGGAAGAAACTTTGGTGCTAATTACAAAAATAAAAAAGCATATTAGATAAAATATATATCTTGTATTCATTTATTTTTAAAATTAAACTACACCTATCAATTTCATGTGAAAAAAACCTTCAGTGCAGATCACTATAAAAGCTGTTTTATCTTAAACGTTCAAAATTACTATTTATCGCCCAACCACTGAAATTTAAATAAACCAATTCTAGGAACTCTTATTTACTGAAATTATAATATTTATGATATAAATAATTTTTAACTCAACAATATCGACTTATATAATCTGATAACTCAAGTTTTTATTTCCCTATATTGAATAAAAATAAGCTAATTTAATAACAGTTTAAGGGTAGTATATTTTAAATATGAACTATTAAATGTGGATTATTTATCCAAAAATAAAACTCAATCATGCTATTAAATATGATTGCGTTTTATAATTTTTTTTTGAAATAAGCTTTATTTGGGACGATAAAGTATGCGGTTTCCATTTTGATAAATGGCAACGAATGCATCAGCGAGTCCATTTCCCTTTAGTTGCTTGCTATAAGCCACAGCATCGTCGTATAGTTCAAAATAACCAGCCGAATAACGATAAACTCCATTTTGAGTTGAAACAAAAATTTGTTTACTTATATAATACTTCACGCGTAAATCTGGAATATTGGTAGCAGGCTTTTGTGAAGCCATGATTTGCACTGTATAAAAAATACCGGTTTGTGGAATTTGAATTATTTCAGTACTCAGCGTATTTGAATTAACATTTTCAGCTACAATACCTTGATTCACGCCACCCGCCATTAGATTCGGTTTTTTAACACCTGTTATAAAATGTTTACCTTCATCGATGGTAATAATTTCGCTTGGAGGAGGAACTTCTTCTCTAATGTTTGAATTTATATCCTTAGCATTAGTGGTTTTTTGATCCCTAAAACTATTTTGGGGGTCATATTCAGCAACTTTTGGTAAGTTGGCGGATACACTTCTTCTTCCCCAGCCTTTTTTATTAGAATCAATTTGTTTTTTTCGAGCTTGATCTGCTTCTTCCCTTTGCTGTCTATTTTGTTCTTTATCAATAACTCTTTGTTGATACTTACGTTGTTTCTCTAAATCCTTTTCAAAATTGCTGGCATTAGATGAGGATCCTGAAGAAAAATTACGATTTGATCCGAAAAGTTTAAATGACAATCCTAATGAAGTATATAAAAAAGGATCATTTGCACCATTACCTTCAGTATAGGCATCTAAGTTATCTGAATTTGTTATGTGATAAACCGATTCTAGATTTAGGCCAATATTAGGGCTTAAGGTAATGTTAACGCCCAATCCAACAGGAAATACAGTTGAAGGTGTCCATGCATTACCTCCGTCTGGAGATACCCCATATTGTTCAATCACACTATCGTCTGTAGTATTTCTTAAAGTAGTCATCCAGTTTGTAATTCCAAAGCCAGCTAATGCATAGACGTTTATTGCACGATCGGGTCTAAACCCGAATAAAGCATTACTGAAATTAAAAGTTGTATATAGATTAAATTCTGTAAGATCAGCATCAAATTTGAGATTTGCAGGATCTCCATTAGGCCAATTAATAACTGTTCCATGAATCTTTGTGCTTAAAAATTGAAGCCCTACACTGAAAATTGGAGAAAACTGTTTCCTGAAACCAAGTCCAAATCCCATCTTCCAATCTTCTTGGAAAGGAGACTTCGAATGAACATCGCCATAGAATAGAGTTGGTCCGACGTTCACATTCAGATTTAGATTATTAAAAAAATGATTATTGTCTTCAATATAAGACTGTCCTTTTGTAGAAACAGGGCAAAGGAAGATACTAATGAATAATCCACTCAGAAATAATATTTTAATCAATCTTTTTTCCATAATAATTATTTACAATATTTCCCAAGACTTTCAAGAGCGGCTCCAAATCCTAAATCGAAAGCTTTTTCCCAATCAGTACATGCTCCGGTTAAATCATTAATATAAAACCGAGCTACTCCTCGATTATAATAATTTTTAACCCAATTTGAATAGTGCATTATATTTGTTGGTTGTAAATCGATGGCTTTATCAAAGTCTTCAATCGCGCTTCCAAAATCACCTAATTTTGTTTTAGCTATTCCCCGATACGAATAAATCATCGAAAAGGCAGTGTCAGACTCTGATTCAATAGCTTTGTCGAAATCTACAATGGCTTCATCATAATTACCTGCCTGATATTTTAAAAACCCCCAACTATAAAAACTATTATAATCTTTAGCATTGGTAGTTTTTGTTTCGATATTATAAACTTCAGAATCTCTTATAAATTGCTTAAACTGGTAATACTTCGCTTCATAATAGGATACATCAAACAAATTCGGAGCATTATTTGGATCAAGATACCATGCATTAAGTGATTGTTTTGAGAAAGATCTGATTATTTTAAAATGCACAACTTCTTTTCCCTTTTCCTGGATAGGTTTTACGGCAAAAATAAGATTTGCCGCATTATAACTTGTTTGATTTTGAGTAGCTTGTATTCTGGCAACAATTCTGTTATCAAGAATGTCAGGATCGTAATCATGGATCCTATCTGCACAAAAAACTCCCATGTCTACAGCGTAAGCATTATTAAATGGAACATCTCGTGGTAATACTTTAATCAGGTTTTCAGCTTTAAAAACGAAAAACTCAACTGACTTGAATGAGCGCCATCCTTCTTGAAGGATCGGAAATTCATAATCTCCATCATCGTATATCAGTATGAGTACATTATATTGTTTTTTGTCGATCAATACTTTTTTTAATTGTATCTGCTCAAAGTTTTCACTTCCTAATTTTTCTCTTGGTGTAGGTCTTTTATTGGTTTTGAAATCAGCATAAGGGATTTTGTTTTTTAAACTGGTCCATTTGCCATTGTCTTGCAATGACCATCCAATAACGTTATCAAGGATTGATTGAACGCCGCTGATTACGGAAAAATTAATTTCAGTACCAGCCGCAGGCTGTGATATTAGCGAAGCAAAAGGAAATATGATGATGAAAAGAATGATCAGTGTTTTCTTCATTTGATTCGTTTTTGACGTTTAATGAGATGACAATAATCTATGAGAGAAATTATTGTTATGTACAAGTAAATTTATAAAAAAAAAAGTCTAAACCTATATCTTTATTGCAATATAATGCAAATTTTATCAACATAAATAGTTAACAGAGTGAACACTAAAAGAATTGATACAAGAAATGACTTCCTATATAATTGGTTATAAGAGAGATGTTATTTTAGCTAGTGCTTTGTCAATCCCATTTATATCAGAACCCCCCGCAGTAGCCAGATGAGACTGTCCACCTCCACCACCTTTAATTTCCTTAGCAATTTCCCTAATCATTTTTGAGGCGTCAAGTCCTTTCTCTGTGATAAGTTTTTCCGAGATCATCAAACTAAGGTTTGCTTTCCCATTATTTTCACTTGCTAATAATAATACCATTCTGTCGATTTCTTTATTCAATGAAAAAGACAGATCCCGAATGCTTTCCATATCAAGATCAACCTTCTTTGAGATAAGATTTATTCCGGATATTTCAATTGCCCCTTTTTTGAGTTCTTCTAATATTAAAGCCGCTTTGCCTTTATTAAAACTTTCAACCTGTTTCAATAATTGTTGATTCTGTTCAATTAGTTTCTGGATGGCCTTGAACAGATCCTTAGGATGCTTGAGTAATGCACTGATGTTATCGAGTGTTTTTTCTTTTTCCTGATAGTAGGCTAAGGCCACATTTGCTGTTATTGCTTCAATTCTTCTGACACCTGCGGCAATTGCCCCTTCTGATATTATTTTAAACAAACCAATTTGACCGGTATTGGCTACGTGAATTCCTCCACATAATTCGGTTGAGAAATTTTTATCAAAGCGGATTACGCGGACATTGTCGCCATATTTTTCGCCAAATAATGCCATGGCACCCATTGTTTTTGCTTCGGCAATAGGTAAGTCATTAAAAATTTCAATCGGAATATTTTCTCTTATTTTTGCATTAACAATCTCTTCTATCCCTGATAATTCTTCCTCGCTTAATTTTGAGAAATGGGAGAAGTCAAATCTTAATCTTTGAGGTTCAACTAAAGATCCTTTTTGTTCAACATGTGTTCCCAAAACATGACGAAGTGCTGCATGCATTAAATGAGTGGCACTATGATTGTTTGCCGTTAGTTGACGATCGGCTTTAACAACAGCCGCTTTTACAATTGTATCATCCGGAATTAAGAATTCATTTGTTAGATGTATGGTGAGGTTATTGTCCTTTTTGGTATCAAAGACTTCAACATTTTTGTCATTAAAATAAAATTGCCCTTTATCACCTACCTGCCCTCCTGATTCAGCATAAAATGGAGTTCTGTTTAATACTACTTCAAAATATTTTTTATTCTTTGCCTCAACCTTTCGATATTTTATGATTCTCGCATCGGCAGTAAGTTCGGTATAACCTAAAAATTCTGTTTCGTTCTCTTGTTCATTTAATATTATCCAGTCATCAGTATTTACGGCTGCAGCTTTTCTTGAACGGTCTTTCTGTTCAAGAAGCCTTTCTTCAAATCCGATCATATCAACTTTCCATCCTTCCTCGGTGGCCATGAGTTGGGTTAAATCAATGGGGAATCCAAATGTGTCAAAGAGTTCAAAAGCGAAATTGCCATCAATGGTTTTATTCTCATGGTTTAGTAAATATTGTTCAAATCTCTTCACTCCCTGAGCCAGTGTTCTTAAAAATGAAAGTTCTTCTTCTGCAATAACTTTTCTTACTAATTCCTGCTGAGCCTCAAGATTTGGAAATACATGTCCCATTTGTTTTACCAGGATTGGAACCAGATCATTAATAAATGGTTCATCAAATCCTAAAAAGGTATATCCATACCTGATTCCTCTTCTGAGAATTCTTCGAATTACATATCCTGCGCCAGTATTCGATGGCAATTGTCCATCTGAAATAGCAAAACTTACCGCTCTTAAATGATCGGCTATAACCCTCATAGCTATATCAACTTCTTGATTTGCCCCATATTTTTTATTTGATAAATGGGCGATTTCTTGAATAATGGGTTGAAATATATCCGTGTCATAATTTGATTGAACTCCCTGTAAAACCATACTCAATCTTTCAAATCCCATTCCTGTATCAACATGTTTGGCAGGTAATGAAACCAGCTCTCCATTAGCTTTACGGTTGAATTCGATAAATACCAAATTCCAAATTTCTATCACCAAGGGATGGTCTTTATTAACTAATTGATCGCCGGATATTTTTTCTTTTTCTGACTTGTTGCGTATGTCAATATGGATTTCAGAGCAAGGTCCGCAAGGTCCGGAGTCGCCCATTTCCCAGAAATTATCTTTTTTTGATCCAAATAATATGCGATTCTCAGGAACAATTTCCTTCCAAAAATTTAGGGCTTCATCGTCTTGCGTAAGTTTATCTTTATCGTCTCCTCCAAAAACCGTAATATAAAGATTTTCAGCAGGTATTTTATATACTTCTGTCAGTAGTTCCCAGGCCCAGGCAATAGCTTCTTTTTTGAAATAATCTCCAAACGACCAATTACCCAACATCTCAAACATAGTATGATGATAGGTGTCGCGTCCAACTTCTTCCAGATCATTGTGTTTTCCGGAAACACGCAGACATTTTTGGGTATCCGCAATACGTTTATTTATTATGGCTGAATGTCCTAGAAAAATATCCTTGAATTGGTTCATCCCTGCATTGGTAAACATTAATGTAGGATCATTTTTAATCACCATCGGTGCTGATTCAACGATCTGATGACTTTTTTGCTCAAAAAAATCTAAAAATGCCTGTCTAACCTGATTTGAGTTCATCCTATTATAACATTTTTTAACATTTGCTTGTTAACTATTATCTTTTAACAGATTGCAAATTTAGTTTATTTAATTAATTTTGCACAGTTGCCTGTTTTATTCTAACAAAATAAGAGATTGCTCGTTAAACAGAAAAATGTTCAAAGCCAAATATAAATACAATCCGAAAACCTTGTCGTACGAAAGGGTAAAACTTACACCTAAAGGTATGGCGACTAAGTTGTTATCTTATATGGCCACAGGTGGTTTATTTGCAGTAATTGTAATTGTTCTGGCATATAATTTCTTTGAATCCCCAAAAGAAAGAGCTCAGAGTAGAGAAATAGAGCAATTTAAGTTACAGTATAAAATTCTGGATGATCGTATTGCACAAATGACAGACGTGATAGAAGATATGCAAGATCGAGATGATAATATTTATAGGGTAATATTAGAGGCTGAACCTATTCCGAATTCAGTTCGAAAGGCGGGATTTGGCGGTGTTGACAGATATGCAAAGCTTGACGGATATCGGAATTCAAGCACTATAATTGAAACGACAAAGAAATTAGATCGTCTTACAAGTCAGATATATGTGCAGTCAAAATCATTCGATGAATTATTCGATCTTGCAAAAAACAAAGAAGAAATGATGTTGCACATTCCGGCGATTCAACCAATAAATAAGAATAAGGGTCAGATTATTTCCGGATTTGGGATGAGGTTTCACCCAATCCTTAAATTTCGAAGAATGCACACCGGGATCGATATTTCGGCACCCAGAGGTACTCCTATCTATGCAACAGCTGATGGTGAAGTTAATTTTACCGGTAGACAAGGAAGTTATGGTAACACTGTAATTATTGATCATGGATATGGTTATCAGACCTTATTTGGCCACATGTATGAATTTGCGGTTAAACGCAAGGATAAAGTAAAACGTGGTCAAATTATAGGTTATGTGGGAAGTACCGGTTTATCGCAAGCACCCCATGTGCATTATGAAGTGATAAAAGACGGAATAAAAATTAATCCGGTTAACTTCTTCTATAATGATTTTACTCCTGAAGAATTTGAAAGAATACTTGAACTTGCCTCACGTGATAATCAAGTATTATCTTAAACATAGATTGTTAATTTTTCAAACTAGAAATGTTGCCTGCTAAATATCAAAAAGTTGAAAAGCTTTACTATACCATTGGCGAAGTGGCCAAGATGTTTAATGTCAATGTTTCTTTAATAAGATTCTGGGAAAAAGAATTCGAGATTATCAAGCCAAAGAAAAATAAAAAGGGAAACCGTTTATTTACCCCAACCGATGTCGATAATTTTCATGTAATTTATCATTTGGTTAAGGAAAGAGGATTTACGCTTCAGGGAGCTAAAGATAAATTGAAAGAAAATCCGGAAGATACTGCAAAGAATGTTGAAGTGGTTAAATCTTTAGAAAAAATAAAAGGGTATCTCTTGGATTTGAAGGGAAAACTTAATTCAGATAAACCAATTTAGTAATAGCTGTTTCGCGCAAGATAACCTTGAACATATTCTGTGATTCCGGCTTCTAAGGTATAGAAAGATTGATTAAATCCGGAAGCACGCAATTTTTTGATATTGGCTTGTGTAAAATATTGGTATTTATCTCTGATGTCTATTGGTGTATCAATAAAACTAATGTCGGGCTCGAGATTTAATGCTTTGAAAGTTGCGGTCGCCAAATCAAAAAACGACCGGGCCATACCGGTTCCTAAATTATAAATTCCTGAACCTTTTTGTTCTTTCATCGAAAAGCATAAGACATTGAGCACATCTTTTATGTAAACAAAATCACGCAATTGCATCCCATCTTTATATCCAGGATTGTGCGACCTGAATAATTTTACTTTTTTATTTTCCTTAATTTGACGATAAGCATGAAGAATAACCGAGGCCATGCGATCCTTATGATATTCGTTTGGCCCGTAAACATTAAAAAATTTAAACCCGGCCCAGAAAGGAGGGGTGTTCTCCTGTTGTAAAACCCATTTGTCGAATTCATTTTTTGATTTGCCGTATGGATTTAAAGGTTTCAGCTTTTTTATCATTTCATGATCATCAATATAGCCAAATTCACCCATTCCGTATGTAGCAGCCGATGATGCATAGGTTAAAGGAATCTGATACTCAGTGCAAGCATTCCAAATATCTTTACTGTAATTCAGGTTTAATTTGTTAAAAATTTCCACATTGAATTCTGTTGTATCCGTACGTGCACCGATATGGAAAATATGATCAACCGAACTGTGATTATCTTTTAACCACATAATAAATTTATCACGGTGAACTTGTTGGCGATAAGGTTTTGATTTTAGGTTTAGGTTTTTCTGAGGATCAGAAAAATCATCGACAATAGTGATATTGCCAAATCCTTTTGTGTTCATTTTGCCGACAAGACAACTTCCAATAAAACCTGCTGCACCAGTAACGACAATCATCTTTTTGAGTTTATTAATTAAGTACAAATTTAAATGCCCGGGCTATTTTTTTGAAAATATCGGTATTATCCATAATTCCGGTGAATGCCTCAGCTCCAGGGCCGTAAGCAAACACAGGAACCATTACTCCTGTATGATCATCATGAGTAAAAGCGCCTTTTACAATTCCTTCTTTGATATCCCCATCCATAATTGCATAACCGCCGGTTTCATGATCTGCAGTAATTATTACCAAAGTTTCACCGTCAATATCGGCAAAATCGAGCATGGCATTAATCGTTCGATCAAAATCCAATACTTCGCTAACCATCGTATCATTTTGATTGTCATGGGCAGCCCAATCAATTTGAGAACCTTCTATCATCATAAAAAATCCGTTCTTATTTTTTTTCAGAACCTCTATCGCTTTCAAACTGCCGATTCTTAATAAATCGCCCCGCCCGTTATCAAATTTAGGTGGATGCTTATCATAAAGAAGGCATGCAATCTTATCGCCGGAGGCAGAATTTATTGAATCCGGTGAATAAATTACCTGATAATTTCTAGCCAGAAGGCTGTCAACAAGATTTAAACTGTCTTTCCGATTAATAAAACGATCTAAGCCACCACCAATAAATACATCGATATCTGTTTTAAGATAATCAAGTGCAATTTCTTCATAATTATATCTGAGTAGATTATTTGCAATAAATGCTGCTGGAGTGGCATGGGTCACGTCACAGGCAACTACCATTCCGGTGGCAAGGTTATTTTGTTCGGCATATTTTAAAATTGATGTTCGAGGCAGACTATCGGGTGTCATCCCAATCATCATAAGATTTGTTTTGAACCCTGTTGCAATAGCAGTTCCGGCAGCACCCGAATCAGTGATCAATGCATCAGCACAATGGGTGAGAGCGAATCCTGAATAATTACATCGTTCAACACTTAAATGCCCTTTATTTGCAATATATGCAGAATAAAGTTGAGTAGTTCCCATGCCATCACCAATCATCAAAATAATGTTTTTTGGAGATTTAATAGGAGGTTCAAAACTACATGATGTTAGGATTATTACTGAAATTGATAGGTAAACTGTCCAACGAAAACCGGAATTGAATTTTATTGTTTTGTATGCTGAAGCCATGGGAGTAAAATAGATTTATAGTTAATAATTTAAAAACTTATTGCTATCATAAAACAATCATTCAAAAAAGTTGATAAACCAATTTTTCTTATACTCATCCATTTGGCTTTAACTGAACTTCTTAGGATTTTTTGTTTAACTCATGAACAATAACTTTTCTTTGATGATCTTCAAATATACGATTTTATCTCTGAATTTAGAATGCACAGAACAAACTATTCCAATACTTTTTTTATGACTGATTGCTTAAGAATATTATCTTTGTTTACTAATAAAAATCTGTTTAAGCTCTTTTCTATTATGCAAAGATTTTCTCTTCTCACAATAATTTTCTTGATATTTATTCAGCTTAATTCTTTTGGCCAGATAAGCAGGAAAGGAAATCCACCAAGCTTTTTCCATAATAATTTATCTACTCAAGTTCCATTAATTGAGTTGAAAAAATCAGATAAACCTGCAATTGCAAATGATAACAATTATAATAAAGCAGATGCAACTCCATTAGAAATCGGGTATACAATTAATACTGAGATAAATATGGACAATTCGGGTGTATGGTCTGACTTGCCTAATGGTGACAAAATATGGAGACTCAGCTTGAATTCAAAAGGTGCAGAAGCATTGAATGTTTATTTTACTAATTTTTATCTGCCTCATCGTTGTGAATTATATATTTACAATGAAGACAAATCGATGGTATTAGGTGCTTATACTTCCGATAATAATTCTGAAACAGGTATTTTTTCAACAGAATTAGTAAAAGGAGATCAAATTACAATTGAATTTATTCAATCAAAAAGGGTAAAAGAAAAGGCCGGTTTTACGATTGGTGAGATTGGTCATGTTTATCAATATTCAGGATTTAACGATAATAAACTAAAAGATTTTGGCGATTCCGACCCTTGCGAAGTAAATATAAACTGTGTGGAAGGTGATAATTGGCGAAAACAAAAGCAAGGAGTTGCACGAGTTATGGTGAAAGTTAGAAATTCAATGAGCTGGTGCACCGGTACTTTGTTGAATAATGTCAGAAGAGATTATACACCCTATTTTTATACTGCAGAACATTGTGGTCCGGGTGCTAACGAAGCTGACTATCATAATTGGATTTTTTATTTTAATTATGAGGCGGCAAATTGTGAAAACTCCTCTCAGGAACCCGAATCCAATACCATCAATGGAGGACGGTTACTAGCTAAAGTTGCCTTAAGCCAAGGCTCGGATTTTAAATTACTGAAATTAGATCAGGAAGTACCTCTTTCATTTAATCCATATTTTAATGGATGGAGCAATATCGATCAATCAAGTCCTTCGGGAGTATCTATCCATCAGCCATGGGGAGACGTTAAGAAAATATCTACTTATACCCAACAGTTGGTATCGACTACTTATGAAGGAGATGCAGCAGATTTAAGCGGTTCATTTTGGCAAGTAAAATGGGTTCAAACAACGAATGGACATGGTGTTACCGAAGGGGGATCGTCCGGAGCTCCGTTATTTAATGCCCAAGGTTTGGTTATCGGAGCATTGACAGGTGGAGGGGCAAGTTGCTCAAATCTGACTGCACCTGATTATTTCGGAAAGTTTGCTCATAGTTGGGATCATTTTGCCACCGATTCAACCAATCAGTTAAAATCATGGCTTGATCCGGATGAGACCGGGATAAGCAGTATTAGTGGATTGGATTATAATCAGGAGTTTTTTATTCCCTTATTTCGAGCCGATACGATAGCCGTTCCTGTGGGTCAATCTCTTAATTTCACGGATCTTTCGATAGGGAATATCAGTGAGTGGAATTGGTCATTTGAAGGGGCAGTTCCATCGACTTCGAATGAGCAACATCCTCAAAATATAGTTTATCCGAATATCGGCACATACGATGTTAAACTTGTAATTAGAAATAATTCACAGGTCGATAGTTTGACAAAAGCTATAAAAGTAGTTCCCATTGTATCGCCGGTACCTGCAAGTTATCAAATTAATGTTTATTTAGGAACATCTCCGGTTGCACAAGTTGAATTTACGCTCTATGATGAATCAGGCAGGGAAGTAGAAACATATTATTCTGAAAATGCGATTAAAAGAACAGTTTTGGACATCTCACGGTTTCGCGCAGGATTTTACTTTTTAAAAATTCAGACCAAGGATTTTAGTAAGATGCAAAAGATTGCCATTTTTTAATCCGGCTATGCTATTCGCTTCGGCGGACAAGAAGGGTGTAGTTTAGTTCCTCGTGGCTTGAACCAGAATTAGGATTCAGAACTTGCTCCAGGATTTAATCAAACAATTCCTCGTGGCTTGCCGCGAGGATAGTCAACTTTAAGAATTTTCTTTATTTACCATTTTTTATTCCATTTCAGTCATTCCCTGATTAGCATACTGTTCCCACTTTGATATTGCTAGTTGCATATCTTCGGGTAATTCTGAATCAAATTCAATGAACTTATGAGTTGTTGGATGAATAAAACCAAGGTATTTGGCATGTAATGCCTGTCGTGGTAATATTTTGAAACAATTTTGAATAAACTGTTTGTATTTCGTAAACGTTGTTCCTTTCAAAATGAGGTCGCCGCCATAGGTTGCATCATTAAATAATGGATGGCCGATGTATTTGAAATGTGCCCTAATCTGGTGCGTACGACCTGTTTCAAGCTGACACTCAACCAAGCTTACATAGCCAAAACTCTTGAGTGTTTTATAATGAGTAGTTGCATCTTTCCCATAATCCCCATCAGGGAAAATAGTCATGACTAATCTGTTTTTCAAGCTTCTTCCAATATGGCCCGTGATGGTTCCTGATTCTTCTTTTGGAGTACCCCAAATTAATGCCTGATACTTTCGTTGGATGGTGTGATCAAAAAAGCCTTTTGCAATCTTTGTTTGTGCTATTTCATTTTTGGCAACAAGTAAGATCCCACTCGTGTTTTTATCTATCCTATGCACAAGGTAGGGGTGGGCTTCAGGATTTTTTGTTGGAGATAATTCGCGCAAATAATAGGTTAAAGCATTGACCAATGTTCCGTCATAATTTCCGTGACCCGGGTGAACAACCATCCCTGCCTGTTTGTTAATCAGCAATAGGTCATCATCTTCATAAATAATGTCCAACGGGATATTTTGAGGGATAATTTCAACATCACGTGGCGGAAAGGCCATTACAATTGAAATTTCATCTTCAGGTTTTGTTTTGTAATTTGGTTTGATCTCTACCCCGTTTACAAGAATATTACCGGCTCTTGCAGCATTCTGGATTTTATTCCTTGATGCATTCATGAGCCTGTCCATCAGAAATTTGTCGATGCGTATTGGCGTTTGCCCTTTGTCAACCTTTATATGATGGTGTTCATAAAGGTCACCTGATTCTTCTTGTAAATCCTGATCTTCTAGCATAAAATAATTTTAATAAATAGTATCAACAAGGGGATCTATCAAAACCGAATCGATAGCCAAAGTATCAATAGTTAAGTACTCGATATAATTTTTAAAATCAAATTTAACAGTGGATCGATACCAAAGATTTATAAAATCACCATGGTTCAATAATTCATTCGTGTTCCAGGTTGGCGCTTGTGAATAGACCCTCATCGTAGCCGGATCCTCATCTTCCAGATAGGTTTCTTCTCCTAAGTTGAATGAAGCTTCAAAAATTTTCTTTTCGGCTTCAGCTTTTGTTAATCCGATCAGAAAGGGAACGAGTAGCTTTCTCGGATAATATCCTTTTCCAAGCACAAGATCAATTTTCGAATTTATTTGAATTAGTGAGTCAGCATAAATCGTATCTCCATTATACATTTGAGCTAGGACAGCATCCTGAGCAAAATCAGGAATATAATGAAGATAATTAATATTAAGTCCGGCCATTTCAATTCTTACCAAAGCCTGTCGTAAAGATAAATCAACCAAATTCGGCATGCGGACCATTTCTGCTGTTTTAGCAACAACCGTAACATAGATTTTACGGTTCCGTTTTACTTTGGATTGAGCCAAAGGATTTTGTGCGATAACCGTTCCACTTTCTCTATCGGGTTCGAATACAGAATCGGTAACAATAAATGTAAAATTATTTAGGTCGTTAATACCATCGAGCTTATCGATGCTATAACCTGTGAAGTCAGGAACTGTAATAGCTTCCCCATAATAAGAATAGCTTTTCAGAAACTGAAATACAAGCAGTAGGAGCAAAAAAGTTGAGATTATTGCAATGCCCAGATGTACATAAAATTTCTTTTGCGTCAAGAAATAAAAGAATTTCATTTTTCGTATATTTAATATTCACTAAGTGATTATTTTTGCAATGCACTTTTTAGATTACTATTAATCCATTAGCACAAAAGAATATTGCATTTATGCAAAGATAAAAAAACAATCGCTAATCAAACGTACATCGCAAAACAAGATATCAGATGATAAAGAAAAATGTAGCCATTATCGCAGGAGGTGATTCAGGAGAGTATGAAGTTTCGATAAACAGCGCCAATGTGGTGTATAAACACCTCAGTAAGCAAAAGTTTAATCCGTATTTGATCATTATTACCGGTCAGCACTGGTATTATCTGGATGAAGAAAGTGTATCAATTGATATTGATAAATCCGATTTTAGTTTATTGTTAGATGAGGTCAAGATTAGTTTTGATGTGGTTTTTAATATGATTCATGGTACTCCCGGAGAAAATGGGATCATTCAAGGTTATTTCGATTTGTTGAATATTCCTTATACCTCATGTGGACTTGCAGTATCGGCACTTACATTTAATAAGGCATACTGCAACCGGGTTGTTGCTTCATATGGCACTAATGTTGCCAAATCAATTCACCTGATCAAGAGCCAACCTTTCAATTTAAAAGCTGTAAGCACTGAAGTTTCATTTCCCGTATTTGTAAAACCGGCCAATGGAGGATCGAGTGTTGCCACCTCAAAAGTGAGTGATGTTTCAGGATTGGAAACTGCCGTTGATTTAGCTTTTACCGCGGATGATGAAGTTTTAATTGAGGAATTTATCCGTGGAAGGGAAATTTGCTGCGGAGCATTTAAATACAAGGGTCAAATGATGATTTTCCCATTAACAGAAATCATTAGTAAGAAGGAGTTTTTTGATTACGAAGCCAAATATACCAAAGGAATGTCGGATGAAATTACCCCTGCACAGATTCCTGTTGAGGTTGAAATTGAATGTAAGGCCTTGTCTTCAGAATTATACCAGAAACTAAATTGTAGAGGAGTTGTAAGATTTGATTATATTTTTAACGACGAGGCAATCTTTTTTCTAGAAGTAAATACAGTTCCCGGGATGTCGGAAGCAAGTATCGTTCCTCAGCAAGCCAAAGAAATGGGAATTTCATTGAAGCGCCTATTTGAAATGTTGATTGAGGATGCATTGGTGAATTGAACTAAATCAAGCAATTGTTTAATAAAATTAAACTTTGAATAAGAATTCGGAAAGTTTTTGAGTAGCCCTCGCTCGATGGCTGACGGTGTTTTTTTCTTTTGCAGACAATTCAGCAAAACTTTTTTTATATCCGTGCGGAATAAAAACCGGATCGTATCCAAAACCTTCGTGGCCTCTTTTTTCGCTGATTATTTCACCTTCGACAATTCCTTCAAAAAAATACTCACTACCATTCAATATAAGTGAAATAACCGTTCTGAATTTTGCTTTTCTGTTTGTCGCGGAACTTAATTCATGCAATAGCTTTGCAATATTTTTATTAGCATCATTCTCGATTCCGGCATAACGCGCTGAATAAACCCCGGGCCGACCATTCAGTACCTCCACCTCCAGGCCGGTATCATCAGCAAAACAATCGATCCCAAATTTTTCGTAAACCGTCCTTGATTTTAATGAAGCATTGCCTTCGAGTGTTGAAGCTGTTTCCGGAATATCTTCATTGTAACCTATATCTCGCAAACAAATAATTTCAAATTGTGACCCAATAATGTTCCTTACTTCGGACAGTTTATGCAGATTATTGGTTGCAAATACGAGTTTTCTCATGCAAATCTTTAGTTTAAAATCTAGGTTGATTTATTAGTTAAATATTTTTAATTTATTCAATTGATCAAGAACAAATGGCTTGTCAGCAAAATTTGAATTTTGGATAATTTGATAGTGTTCGCGGGCCGTATCAAATTCTTCCAACACCCATAAAACCTGAATAAGATTTAGGTGTAAAAAGCCATAGTTGTAATCGGGATGCTCATTTATTATTTCTAACATCGTTATCTTACTCGATTTATAATCTTTCTTTGCGAACTGCTCGAAAGCGAGGTCAATATTTTTATTCATTTCAGCATCAAGGATGATCCCCTTGATGGTAAAGCAATTTTCACTGCAAACTTCTACAATATCAATGTATCTCAAATTCGCTGTTGGCTTTGGAAAGAACAGTATAAAACTTAATTTTTCGCCTACCCATTTGAAATCATAGACTTCCGGGCAAACCGGAATATTTTCACTATACGATAATTGGAGTTTTGTATTTGTTAAAGCATCCTTTATGTAAATATTTTTATCAACGCAGAAATTTCCGCCACTTATCTGATTTTCAATGGTCAGTTTGATAATCATCTGATTTGGCGTAAAACTAATTTCATCCACAACCATCGGATGACTGGCAAAAGCAAAATTGGGTTTGCTTATTCCCTGAGCTTGAATAAGAGAGCAGGATAGAAAAAATAGTAAGGAAAAGAAATTTCTCATATCTAAATGTTTAGTGTGGAGGATGTAAAATTAATCAATTCAAATTTAGTCAAACATTGATTGAATCAGAAAAAAAAACCGCAAAGTAAAACAATGCGGTCTTTTCATCATGTTAGTTGTGTTTATTTGAAAACCGAGAAATCAATTCCAAGGGCGATAGTTAAATTATCACGGCTATAGCTTTCTTTATAAGAAACATTTGTACCACTCAAATTGTAAGTTTTATCGTATGTTGCTGTAACATATTTTGTATAAGCAATGCCGAAATTAATTCTTAAGGCTTCGCTCACATTGTAAGCACCACCAATACTACCTGAATTACTGGACATTGTGTGAGTGATATCAGACATATAAAGTGCGTTAGCTCCGGTTGTAGTTCTTAAATAACCACCGCTAATAAGTAGTTTGTCGGAAATTTTATACTCCAAACCTGCAGCAAATTCAATAGAATTTTTATCTATTTTGGAAGAATTTCCTGTTCCTGCCCATCCGGCTTTTCCATCAAAGTAAGTATGATATCCGGCAGCGAATTTCAAAGGATCGCTTAGCTTATATTCAAACCCAATCGACAATAAAGCTGGCATATCAGCATTTGTTACGCCCCCATCAGGGAACATTTCTATTTTGGTACCGGTTTCGGTTAAGCCAATAGTAAATCCTTTTCCTGCAGCGGTTTCGTTTGTTACTTCAATATTGGTCTGAAATTCATATTTAATACCAATATTTAAATCATTTTCCATAAAACTCAGATTGGCTCCTAAAATTGGTGTAACCCCGGTTCCGGTTTGTTTTACATCTGCAACCTGATCGGCCATTAATACTGCACTGGCAGTAAGTTGAGCAGCTTGTCCTGTTAGTGCTGTAGCTGCACTATAGAAACTTCCTTGTGCTTGTGCCAAAGTCATAGCAGCAATTTGCTGACTTGTAAATCCGAATGCTAACAATGCACCTTGCAATTGTTGGCTTGTTGATGCAGGTAATCCAACAGCTACAGCCTGTGCAAAAGTCAAGCTACTAGGAATTCCAAGTGCGAAAATACCATTCATATTATTTCCTGCGCCGGTTGCTTGTGCAGCACCAGCTGTTGCTTGAGCAGCTACTCCGTTCATGAAATCATCAGCTCGAACTGAACCTGCAGCAGTGGTCACTTTAACATCTCTTACAAAGCCTTCATAGGTAGTTGAAGCCATCACATAGCGTAAACCCCCGAAAACAGAGACATTTTCATTTATTTCATAACTAACCCCTGCTTGAAAGCCAAAATTAACCGAATAACCTTTGAACATCATATTCGCCGAATATCCTGTTACACCAAGTGTGCCTAATTTAGGTACCAAAGTTGAAAAAGGTATTTCCATGGTTGGAAGTCCGCTATTATAAGTAGCTGTTCCACCACCGCCAACAGGGTTAAATCCGAAAGAGAATGCGAATTTCCCTTTTTTGTAAGCTGTGTAGAATGAAGGGAAAATAGGAACTTTAGCTTCACCTTCGAAATCTGCTCCATTCAGATAGGGGAATGTACTGTTTACGGTACGTGTTTGAGTTAAATTCTGACCGGAGAATGAAAAATGCCATCCATCGCGTAGTTTGGTTAATCCTGCCGGATTGTAAAATACAGCATCGATTTCGGTAGTTGCATCTCTGGCAAACATACGTATGTATGCTGCACTTTGATTGTAGTTTGTTACTATTCCGCCTGAGAAAGCAAATGAGGTTGCTAAGATTAGGCAAGAAATCATCAATATACGCTTCTTCATAAATTGGGTTTTTTAAATTTAGGCGTGCAATATAGTAAAATTTATTTTTTATTCAATTTTAAATAAAATTTGCGAGGTGGTAAGATTTCTTTATCGACAGAAAAAAAACTTCAATATATGTGCGGAAATTGTAAATAGGTAATTAATTAGATGAAGGATACTCACCCAAATTATAATGCAGACAAAGAATATTAAAATTACTTCAATAAATGAATCTGTTTGGTAAAATGAGTAAATATCAATGTGACCAAATACAGAATTAATCGGAGTGTAAATTAAAAGGCTGCTTAGTGTCAAGAGAAAAAGACCGGGTATCGCAAAAATAATTCGCCAAAAAAACTTCATTGAAAAATAACCGATCCTTATCCATGTTCTTTTGTTTCCCATGTAACCTATAAACTTATGGTAGGAAGATCTATTGCTTGGTATGAAAGGAGAAATTTTTGGCAATAAAATTCCGGAATACTTTTCAAATGTCTTTTCTTCAAATTTTGATAAAACCCAGATTATGCGAAAGTGTGTATTCAAAAATGGTACTCCAACCCAAATTGGAAGAAGGGCAAATCCAACTAACAAACCACCAACTACAAAAACAAAATACAGGGCAGCAATGGGAATAGAAATTATAGAATAAATAAGGCCATAATAAACTCTTTTCTTGATCAGGAGATCAAAGAATTGTGCTTCTTTGCCATCTTCATTTTGCATTGAGAATATCGACATCCCTTTTTTTATTAAGTGTGAATCTTAAATTATTTGCCAATTAATTGGTTTGTTTCCACAATTTTTAAGTATCTCGTTTGCCCCTGAAAAGTGTTTACATCCGAAAAACCCGCGATAGACAGAAAATGGTGAAGGATGCGGGGCAGTTAAAATATGGTGTTTGCCAATATCGATCAGTGCTTTTTTTGCAATGGCAAAATTTCCCCAAAGCAAAAAAATCAGGTTTTCTTTATCTTCCGAAAGTTTCTTGATCACAGCATCTGTGAATATTTCCCAGCCCTTATTTTGATGCGATCCTGCCTGACCATCCCTTACGGTCAGAGTGGCATTCAATAATAAAACACCTTGGGTGGCCCAACTTTCAAGATTTCCATGTTCCGGAATTTCAAATCCCAAATCATCACGAATTTCTTTAAAAATATTAACAAGAGATGGTGGCTTCTTTATTCCTCTCGCCACCGAAAAACACAAGCCATGTGCCTGTCCTTTTCCATGGTAAGGATCCTGACCTATAATTACCACTTTAACTTGATCGAACGGAGTCAAATTGAAAGCGGTGAATATTTGATTTCCGGGTGGGTAAATAGCATATTGCTTTTTTTCCTCAAGTAAGAACTGCTTCAGGTCATAAAAATATGTAGCGTTAAATTCTTCATTTAACTTAATTTGCCAGCTACTTTCTATTTGAGGTTGGATTTTTTCCATTAAACAATAAACTTAGTAAAATTTAAACAATAAATTTACGAATGCTTTGTTATTAATTGTAAATTTAGTTTCTAATTTTATGATTAATTCTGTACAAAGTAAACCAAACTAAACTTTATTCAAAAAAATTCGTATTGAACTGTTCGAGATCATTGAAGAGCTTTTTTACCCAAAATCACCGACTCATGAAGAAAAATATAATAATAATCCTGCTCTTGGTTTTTACCTCTATTTGCTTTTCGTCGTGTAAAACTGCTCAAAAATGCCCTGCTTATGGCGATTACTCTCAATACAAGACTCTTAAGCGCTAAAGTGTTTTGTTATCTTCCCTTAATATTTGTGTTTCATCGTTTATAATCAGCTATTCGTAGAAATCCCTTATGTGCTTAAATTTTTCTATTCAAAGTTCTTATATTTGTTAGGAATATTTAGTTCAATTTTAAATCAACCATAAAACTATGAAAATCCAAAAAGTATTTATCCTACTTACATTATCATTGGTAATGAGCATTCCGCTTAGTGCTCAAAGTAAGGATCAGAAAAAAGAATCTACAAATTTGATTAAGTTCGAAAACCTTATTCAGCTTAAAGCAACAAAAGTAAAGAGTCAGGACAGGACAGGTACCTGTTGGAATTTTGCTACAACCTCATTCCTTGAATCCGAATTACTAAGAATGGGCAAAGGCGATTTTGATCTTTCAGAAATGTACATAGTGCGCCACACTTACCCCCGAAAAGCAAAAACTTACTTAAGATACCACGGTTTGAATAACCTGGCTCAAGGCGGACAGGCACATGATGTTATAGATACCTGGCGCGAATTTGGCATTGTACCCGATGAGGTTTATCCCGGCTTCCAATTGGGATATAATACACATAACCATGGCGAATTGGATGCTTTAGTAAAAGCTTTTACAGATGTAGTAATGGCTCGAAAAACAGGTACCATTACTCCTGTTTGGGAAAAAGCTTTGGGTGGAATATTAGACGCTTATTTAGGCGATGATCCTACTTCGTTCGATTACAAAGGGAAAACATATACTCCAAAATCTTTTGCAGCGGAGCTGGGGATTAATCCTGATGATTATATTGAATTTACTTCCTATAGCGTATATCCAATGTGGGAAAAAGTAAATGTTGAAATTCCTGATAACTGGTCGAATGGGTTATATTATAATGTACCACTCGATGATTTTATGAATATCATGTATAATTCTTTGGAAAAAGGCTATACTGTTGCATGGGACGGTGATGTAAGCGATAAATATTGTTCAACTACTGCCGGAGCTGCCATTGTTCCAACTGATGAACACAGCGAAGCAAATGGACCCATTCTTGATTTTCTAAAGCAATTACACAAACAAAGGCCAATAGATCAAAAAGAAAGAGATCAGGCATTTTATGTGTATCAAACAACGGATGATCACTTAATGCACTTGACTGGTGTAGCTAAAGATCAAAATGGTGCCAAATATTTTCTAACAAAAAATTCGCATGGTACTGCTCGTGGATTTGATGGATATTTATACATGTCTGATTCTTTCGTAAGACTTAGAACAGTTGCTTTTATGGTGCATAAAGATGCAGTTCCAACAGCAATTAAAACCAAACTTGGAATAAAATGAACTACCTCGCAGCAAGCTGTCGAGGTATCAATTTGGAAATTCTTTTTATTGACGATGCAAGCATCGGAGTACCTGCCTGCGCAGGCAGGTTAAACTCATTTATCCCGATACGCTGCGCTATCGGGATTCGTTCATCTTACAGATTTCAATTCACTACGTTTTTGAAATCTGAGTTTCACGAATAAATTTGAAACAGGTTGGTTGCTAAATAATTTGTGTAGATGATTTTGGCAACCAACCTACACTTCCGTTTGCAATTCTGATTTCGTACCAGCTGTCCAGTTCATCAGAAATATAAATTTTGGTTCCTTCATGTATCACAAATAAATCAACACTGTTTTTATTAGGCGAACTTTTAACAGTTACCGTTTGTTGAAATATGATCGCCTCTTTTTGAGCTACAGAGTAGTGATATTTTTGATAAGAAAGTGCAAAAGAAAATAGTGTTATAAACAGGCTTATCGCGCCAATAGTAAAAAATAATTTCTTAATAAAACGGATACCTGAAAGAAAATAAATGGTGCTGAAAAATAAAAAGATTATGAATAAACCAATACTTATTCTGGCCCATCCATTTGCCGAAAACATATTGTAAAAATTATTCCACCATGTTTTTAGAAAAATCTCAGGAACGTTCTCAATATTATCTATAATTCTACTATTTGCTACATTTAAATTGTATTGAATATCCTCATCGTTGGGCTTGAGCTTTTTCGCCTTTTCGTAGAACAGAATGGCTGATGGTAGATCATTTAATTTGAAGTACGAATTTCCTTTATTGTAATAAATTTCAGCCGATTCAAAACCGGTTTCCAGAATTAAGTTGTAGCTGATGATGGCTTCGTGATATAATCCTTCATTATATTGTTGTTCGGCCTTAATAAGTAAAGCATCATTATCGGTTTGGGAGAACCCAATCAGGGTAAATCCAAAAATAAATAATATGACCAGCAATCGTTTCATATTCGTCTATTTTAATTCTCCTTCAATTTTACTTATTATTTCTAAGGCTTCATTGTAGATTTTTTCCATTGTTGAAGCCGGATCACCTGGCGCAAATCGAGCAAAATCGCAATTGTCCAATGTTTCAATAAATTGTTTGGTTGTTTTTTCTTTCACTTTTCTTGTTTGAAATTTTTCTTCAACCGTATCTTTTGAAAGTTCGGATTTTGGGATGCTGAACTTATCACTTATATAACCCCATAATGCTTGCGAAATCTCATTGTAGAATTCTCCTATATTATTTGTACCCAAGTAGGCTTGTGCATTTTTTAAGCTTCTGCGCGCAACTTTTGTTGCACGTTTATGCCGCATAAGCGACTGGTTACTGAATTTTTTCGATTGCTTTTTCCAGATCAGGATAAAAGCCAAAAATAAAACAAATGGAATAATGAGCCAAAGTACAAAAGCAAAAGTGCTGAAAAAATAATAATTGATTTTGCTCAGTAAAAACTTTCCTGTTTTGATATGTAGGATATCTGTTCCGATGTATTTAATGGCCTCTTGACTCAACCCACTGGCAACCACACCCGATTTATAATCGGCTCCCTTTTCAACCTTTATATTGAAGGTAGGGGTTTGTAGAACCTGATAAGCTTGTTTTTGAACATCAAAATAAGATAATGTTACCGGTTCGATGACAAAATCTCCCGGATTTCTGGGGATCAGCAGATATTCAAAAGTACGCGAACCCGAAACACCATCGGTTAAACTTGTGTTTAGATTGTTTGTTATCTTGGGTTCGTATACTTCAAAATCGGAAGGGTATTTAACGTTTAAGCGGTCGATTAATTCAATATTGCCTTTCCCTGAAATGGTTAATTTAAATGTAATTGCATCATTGGTTTTAACCTGATTGCTATTTATATTTCCACTCAAAGAAAATGATCCAACTGCACCGGAGAAATCAATAGGTTTATTAGTAGCCGGAAGTTGTTTTACTTCCATGTTTATTGGATTTGATAAAAGAATCTTTTTAATATTTTGGGTACCTCCAAAGAATGGGTCATCAAAAAAACTGTCCAATAATGAATTTGCACTTCTTCTTTTATTTGCCTGCCTGATTTGTGCAATGCATTCCAATTCCATTGCATCAATGGTCAGGTTTCCTGATTTTTGAGGAAACAAAGCAAACTTCCGTAGTTCGGCAGTAACATATTCAACGCCATTTATGGTTTCGTTTGCTTGCCTGAATTCTTCTTGTGGATTCAAAAGATTTTTCGACCAGAACCCTTGAAAACTCGATAATTTATTAATTCCTATTTGGGCAATGGGAACCTTCGTATAAATTTTATAAGTCAGGATGACCTGTTCACCCAAGTAAGGGTTTTTCTTATCAACCGTAGCCCTAATAAACAAATCATTTTCATTTATTTGAGAAAGTCCTTCTTGCTCATCAGAACCTTGATTTTTCGGAGCACCTGTATTGTTTTGTGCGGGTTGTTTACTAACGTGTACCGTTAATTCTTTGGTCTCATAATCTTTGCCATCAATCGTGATTTTTGCAGGCGGAATGGTAAAATCCCCTTCCTTATCTGCCCTTAAGTAGTAAGTATATATGATAGACATCGATTGAGACATCTTACCATTAATGTTTGAATATGATGAATTTGTTGAGATATTGGGTCCGGATAATACGCTTAGTCCTTTAAAATAGGGTCCAATGAAATTTGTCCCTTGCTGATTTGCGATAAACCGAATCATAAACTGTTCACCAACGGCAACATTGGTTTGCCCACTTGCCTCAAAAGTAACCTGAGAATAGCTTCCCAGATTCATCATTAAAACAAATAAAATAAGTGACAGTCTTCTTTTCATCGTGCTTTTTATCTTTGCAAAATTAAGAATTTATATTACTACCAATCCTTTTCAATTTTTATCGCCTTAGAATTTTTTGCCTGTTCTTTTTTAAGCTTTTCTAAGGTTTTCTTTTCCTTATCTTTCAAAGCTTCCAACATACGCTCTGCATCTTTTTTTGAGATCTGTTTTGATTGAGGTTGCTGATTATTTTCATCTTTTTGATCTTGTTTCTGATCTTGTTGGTCCTGCTTGTCTTTTTGATCCTGATCCTGTTTTTGATCTTCTTTCGGTTGATCCTTATCTTTATTCTTGTCCTGGTCCTTGTTATCTTGCTGATCTTGTTTCTTCTCTTCTTCCTCCTTTAGTTTTTGTTTGGCATATTCCAAATTATATTTGGTGTCCATGTCATTCGGGTTATTTCTTAATGCATGTTTATAGGCCTCAATACTTTCTTTGTATTTGTCCGATTCTAATAACGAATTCCCAAGGTTATGGTAAACTTCAGATTTTTGGCCATTATCAGTTATCTTCTCTCTGATACGGTCAAATACCTGGGCCGATTCATCGTAATTTTTTTGTGAATAAAGTGCATCACCCAAATTAAACTCTCCTTTGAAGGAATTATTATTTATTTCCAAAGATTTTCTGTAATTGATTTCTGCCTCTTTAAAATCGCCTTTTTTAAATTGACTGTTTCCCTTTCGAATGAGCTTGACTTCATTTTGAGAAAAGCCTGCTAGTGTCGAACATATTAAAAAGATTATGATAGTAAATTGTTTCATCATTTATTATTTTAAAATTTTGAATGTAGTATGTTCAATTTAAAATTTAAAAGTCTTTTATTTTTTCTGCATTCTACATTGGAAAATCTACATTTTACATTTTTGTCTTAATTTTACTCAAATAGTTTAATTCGATCTGCCCATTTGCTTTTTCTTTCAACAATGATGAATTCAAAAACTAATAAGAATAATGTTATTACGATAAAATATTGAAAGCGATCTTCGTAATCCGAAAATGATTGTGTTTCAAATTCCGATTTTTCAAGCTTGTCAATTTCTTCAAATATTTTATCAAGTCCGGCTTGTGAATTATTTGCCCGAACATAATAACCATGTCCGGCTGCAGCAATTTGTTGCAACATTGTTTCATTAAGCCTTGTGGTAATTATATTATCCTCATTGTCTTTTTTGTATCCGGAGATTTCACCATTGGTATAATTCGGAATCGGGCCTCCTTCAGGTAATCCCATACCAATGGTGTAAACAGTAATTCCTGCCTCCACCGCATTTTTCGTTTCGTCCAAAGCATCTCCTTCATGATTTTCTCCATCCGAGATAATCACAATGGCTTTATTATGATTATTTTCTGAAAATGATTTGATTGCCAGTGCCACGGCTTCACCGATTGCTGTACCTTGAACGGGCATAATATCAGGACTTATTGACGAAAGGAACATTTTAGCTGCTGCATAGTCGGATGTAATTGGAAGTTGCGTGTACGCATGACCGGCAAACACAATAATACCAATTCGGTCGCCTTTTAGTTTGTCGATTAAATTTGAAATGGCCTGCTTTGATGCCTGTAAACGATTTGGTTTGATATCTTGTGCCAACATACTGTTTGAAACATCCAGCGCAATCATGATATCAATCCCTTTACGTTCGGCTTTTTCAACCTTGGAACCAATTTGCGGATTGGCTATGGCAATCACCAATGATCCTAAAGCGAATAAAATGAATAAAAATTTAATGAGTGGTCGGCTTGCCGACCGCTGGGGCATCAGCTTTGCAATAAGATTTACATCACCCATGCGGGCAATGGCTTTTCTTTTCCAATAACTCATCATCATGTATAAAATGATAAATATCGGAATCATCAAAAATGCATATAAAAATGTTATATTTTCAAACCTGATCATTTTTCTATCTTATGGTATTGTTCTAAAAACAGTTTTCTTTAATAAAATTTCAAGCGAGAACAGTAAAAACGCAATTAGGGCCAAGGGAAAAAACTCTTCCGTTTTCCTTCTAAACTCGGTGACATCAATTTTTGATTTTTCCAATTGATCTATTTCAGCATAAATCGCTACAAGTTTTTCGTTACTAGTTGCCCTGAAATACTTACCATCAGTCAAGGCAGTAACCTTTTGTAACAGCTCCTCGTCAATCTTAACTTCTACATCCTGATATTGTATCCCGTAAGGAGTTTGGACCGGATAAGGAGCCATACCAATCGTTCCCACGCCAATAGTGTAAATCCTGATCCCATATAGTTTTGCAATCTCTGCAGCCGAGAGTGGATCAACAGACCCGGCATTGTTTACTCCATCAGTTAACAAAATGATAACTTTACTGATTGCTTCACTTTCCTTCAATCGATTTACTGCGGTTGCCAAGCCATCACCTATGGCAGTTCCGTCTTCAATCATTCCGCTTTTAATGTCTTTAAAAAGATTTTTAATTACTGAATGATCTGTTGTAAGCGGACATTGAGTAAAAGTTTCACCGCTGAAAATTACCAATCCGATTCGGTCATCCGGTCGCCCATCAAAAAAATCAGAAGCAACCTTTTTTGCAGCTTCCAGTCGATCGGGTTTCAAATCTTGTGCCAACATACTTCCTGAAACGTCCAATGCCATCACCATGTCAATACCTTCTATTGAAACATTTTGGCTGCTGCTGCTTGATTGTGGTCGTGCCAATGCAATAATTAAAAATGCAATTGCCAATATCCTTAAAACCGGTAAGCTGTAAAACAAATAGTTTTTAAGACTCTTTCGGTGTGTTTCAAATATTGAAGTTGATGGAAATTGCAAATCGGCATGCGATTTTTTTTGATTGAACCAGAACCAAACCACTAGTAAAGGAACTACCAGCAGCAGATAAAAGTATTCAGGATTTGCAAATTCAATATTTCTCAACATTTTTATAAGCTATTTTCGTTTTTATTTTTCTCCTTCAATAAAACAATTTCTTCCCTTTCTTTCTCAGCATTTAATTCAACGGTGATCGGTTGTATTTTTGAGGTTTGATCGACAAAAGCCTTTAAGTTTTCAAGGTTGCTATCGTTGATCCCGGCGTAAGGCTTTTCTTTCGCAAACTTTACCAAATCAGAAATGCTAAGTGCATCAGCCAGTTTTTTCTTAAGATCTTTATCAATCAGTTTTTCTTTGGCAACGATCTGATTAATTTCCTCTGAAGTCATTTCCATAGCCTCGATCCCAAATTGGTCTTCAAGATAGACCCGAATAATATCGATCAGTTCAGTATAATATTGTTTGAATTTTCCTTCCTGCCATAATTTTTTTGTCTTCAGTTGTTCAAGCTCGTTCAATGCAATAATGTGAGCGGGAATTTTAGGCTTCGGCTTTATTTTAAAAACAGGTTCTTTTTTACCTTTTCGTTTGAAATAGTAGATCAAAAATATGACCATCCCGATAATTATAATGCCTAAAATCAACCAGGGAGCAATTTCACGCCAGGTAATCGGTGCGCCAATTGGCCCTTTAATAGGCATGATGGCTTTAGTGGTATCAACAGCCAATGTCACAACATACAAATCCAAGCTGTTGCTTAAACTTTTCAAAAAGGCTTCATCACCGGGATTTTGATAAGTGAACTCCATTCCCGGAATTTGATAATATCCGGTATCAAAAGAAGTAATCGTAAGGTTTTGTTCGAGTTTTAATTCATTTTCGTTATTCCATAAACTATCGATGTTCGAACGATTCAGAATTTCAACCTTTGGCATTAAAAATTCTTCAAACCGTGGCCATGCGACTTTAGTATTAGGATCGATCGAAACCTGTATTTTTAAATTAATCTGATCTCCAATCAAGATAGAATCTCTTTCGGTTGAAATGATCGGGCGCAATTCCTGAGCCCCTAATCTGAGAACAGAAAGGCTGAATAAAAATAAAAATAGTGCTATTCTTTTTTGCATCTTTATCTTCTTGCTCCTCTTTTTTTAAATAAAGCCGTAAGGGGCCTTACATAATCTTCACCTGTTTTAATTTTTGCGACATCAACCCCACACTTTTTAAAAATTTCATCCTGCAGTAATTCATTCTTTCTTACTGTTTTGCTATAAGCGTCTCTTAATGCTGCAAACGAAGTATCCACCCAGGTCATTCTTCCGGTTTCGGCATTCTTAATCTTGACCATCCCTACGTTGGGCAAATCATATTCTCTTCTGTCGGAAATTTTTAAAGCGATTAAATCATGTTTACGATTGGCAATTTTCAATGCATCTTCAAATCCGGTATCAATAAAATCGGAAATTAAAAAAGCGGTACATCGTTTTTTAATCACATTTGTGAAATAACCTAAAGCAACTGCTATATCGGTTTCACGGTTTTCAGGTTTGAAATCAATTAATTCGCGAATAATGCGCAATATATGTGAAGTTCCTTTTTTTGGTGGAATGAATTTTTCAATCTTATTACTGAAAAATATAACCCCAACCTTGTCGTTATTCTGAATGGCCGAAAATGCCAAAACAGCAGCAATTTCAGTAATCTGATCTTCTTTTAAATTCTGATTGGTGCCAAATTCATTCGAACCGCTGACATCAATAAGCAGCATTACCGTAAGCTCACGTTCCTCGTCAAATACTTTTACATAAGGATGATCGAAACGAGCGGTTACGTTCCAGTCGATGCTCCGGATATCATCCCCATACTGGTACTCCCTGACTTCACTAAAAGCCATACCCCGACCCTTGAAAACACTGTGGTACTGTCCGGAAAATATCTGGTTCGACAAGCCACGTGTCTTGATCTCTATCTTACGTACTTTTTTAAAAATTTCAGTCGTCTCCAAGTCTTATTTAGTTATGAGTTATGAATTATGAGTTATTAGTTATAAATTATAAGTTATAGGTTTGCTTTTGTTGTCATTATCGCACTTCTAATCATTTTTAGTAATGCGCTTGCATTTGTGTTTATTTCATCAAATTCGTTTGTGCCAATAAATCCTGTTTCTTTAAGTAATTCCAACCAATAGATAGATTCGTCACATTCTTTTTGAGCTATGGCTAGTTTATGAATAAAATCGGCTTTGCTTTCAGCATTTTGAGCTTCCCTGGCTAAGGCGCCAACCGCAGTTCCACTTCTCAGTAATTGCTTACTCATCACAAATTCTTTTTTATCATTAATCAATGATTTATAAAGATTAATAATGGTGATTGCGAATTCGAAACTTTGTTTAATTATTGCGCCTTTCTTTTCACTCATAACTCATCACTTATAACTCATCACTCTCTATGGTACTTCAATCGTATTTAAAATCTCATTGATGATTTCTTCGGTTGTGATGTTTTCTGCTTCGGCCTCGTAGGTCAAACCGATTCGGTGACGTAATACATCATGTGCTATCGCCCTGACATCTTCAGGTAAAACATATCCTCGTCTTTTAAGGAAAGCATATGCTTTTGATGCCAAGGCAAGGTTTATACTTGCACGTGGAGATGCGCCGTATGAAATCAAATTCTCAAACTTTTTTAAATTATGTTCAGCAGGATAACGGGTTGCAAACACGATGTCGGTAATGTATGTTTCAATTTTATCATCCAAATAAACTTGCCTCACTACATCTCTGGCATTTTTAATATCGACTGATTTAAGGATTTTATTCGTCGTCCGAAAAACATTTGTAATGTTTTGACGCAGAATAGTTTTCTCCTCTTCTTTTGTAGGATAATTAATCACCACTTTGAGCATAAAACGGTCGACCTGTGCCTCGGGAAGTGGATAGGTTCCTTCCTGCTCAATCGGGTTTTGAGTGGCCATTACCAAAAAGGGTTCTTCGAGTTTAAACGTGTGATCACCAATGGTAACCTGACGTTCCTGCATCGCTTCCAAAAGTGCACTTTGAACTTTCGCGGGCGATCGGTTGATTTCATCGGCAAGGATAAAGTTTGCAAATATGGGCCCTTTTCGAACTACAAATTCTTCCTTTTTCTGACTATAAATCATGGTTCCTAAAAGGTCGGCAGGCAGCAAATCAGGAGTGAATTGAATCCTGCTGAATTTTGCATCGATCACATTTGCCAATGAATTTATGGCCAAAGTTTTTGCCAATCCGGGAACTCCTTCAAGTAAAATATGACCATTGGCCAAAAGACCAATCATCAGGCGTTCTACCATGTTTTTTTGCCCAACAATCACTTTGTGCATTTCAAGATTGATTAAATCAACAAAAGCACTTTCCTTCTGTATCTTTTCGTTTAATTCTCTGATATCGGTTTCCATCATTTTTATGTTAATTATTTATGACCTTGCAAATATATTAAACATGAATTTGGTTTGGATGTTAAAAATTGTTAAAGCAAGTTAGGGAAAAGTTAAATGTGTTAACGTATTAACGTGTTTGCGTGTTTGCGTGTTTAAGTGTTTAGGTATTAACACTCCCGCCCAGCAGGGGAAGTTAACTTTAAAAAATTTTATGCGTCTTTGAAAAGCCGGGCAGGTCTATAGTTGCGCAAAAAATAATTGACTGAATATTAAAGTGCTTACAGACATGTCAGGCAGTATTATGTCTGATAAATTTCAGTTATTTATTCAAAGTCCAAAAAAATTCACTTTCAAAATAACTTGCGGTCTGTTAAAAAGCAAAAATATTTTTGTATTTTAAAATTTAACGCGGTCTATTGTTTTGTGCAAGATTGCTTTTCGTTGGGTAAATTCCGTAAAAACCGCTTCTATCTTTGGCGTTTGCCGCAAAACATTACCGGTATACAAATTTTTCACGCCGCTTAAAATAATTAATCTCTTATACAGCGTACCGATAAACCACGATTTTTACCAGTGCTACTCCTGTAAACAAATGTATTGCTAAAACTCAACATTCGGAACCATGCGTTGCTGCCGTTTTCTGTGGCGCTCCACCAATAACCGCCCTCTCCTTCATTTACAAAAGAACCGTCGGATGAACGCCTTCCTCCCGGCATACCTGTAAAACCACTTTCATTAGTATTCATATCATTTCTTTTCCAACCGCTTGTGCTTTTCATTTTTGTACCTGCAACCTGAGCACCGCCAAGAAAATTTTCAAGCGCTGTCCATTCAGCATCGCTTGGTATATGCCATCCATCGGGAGCTAAACCCCTTGAATCATTTACCGCGTACCAATTATATAACTTACCGTATTTTTGATCATTATCCGATTCATTTTGATAATAACACCAAGCAGGTTTACCTTCTTCACCTGCTTTAAGCCATTCTTCGTTTGTTCTTGCTTCGCCTATTAGATCTCCATTTCGAAATCTTGTTCGGCTTAAGTTATATTGCATCCACCAATTTTCACCTATTTTTATTTGAGTTTCTTTTGGAACAGGTTCGCCATAAAATGCTGCCTCCAACACCTTTTTACAACTTAAAAAAGGCATTGAAATAATAATTAATGCAAACAAAATTAAATTTAATTTTTTCATAAGATTTTCCTTTAAGAGCGATTTCATGTAAAGCTAAGAAATTTTCATTAATCGAACAATGGTTTACGGCATAGCTTTTCCTATAAATTTTTGCGTTGCGCGTATAATATGTTGACAGTTTTTAGTTTACTATTCCCCCCGCTATGCGGCAGTCAGGAATGACGCTTGGCTTCTTATTTTTATATTTTATCCATGATCCACTGGACTGGGACTTACAATGGTAATACATTGTAATACAATAGCAATACGGTTGTAGTTTTTAGCATTTAACAATGAAACAATCGAACAATGAAAACAATGAAACAATAAAACAATGAAACACGCTAACAACTATCTAATAAGGAAATTATATAAAATATGATCATCACCGACAAGCAAATTAATGGATACATTATTCAAAAGGTCGCCAATTGAAAACACAGGACCATCATTGTTTCTTTGGTTTGATTCGATGAGCCCGTCTTTATCGAAAAGGTAAACCTTATTTTCTGTATTTGAAAATACACACAGAACAATGGTTCCATCCGAAGCTTTATAAATGGTTGGTGGTATAGAAATTTCGCCAGAAAATTCGTAGCTGAAGATCTCTTTTTTCAGACGATCAAAAACGCTAAGTTTATCTTTGTCAATATAAATAAAGTCATTGTTTTCGTCTTGATCAAAATCCTCGTAAAGGAAAAAGTGATTTTCGGAAAAACTGCCAAAATCAACAGATGAAATATTACCTTTTGAACTGATATAAATAAGCTTTCCGGTTCTATCGGTTGTCACAAACAAGCCTTTGTTATTTGTTGAGTTAACATAGTATTCCGAGTTTTCAGCTTTACTAAACTGACTCTTCAGTATAATCCGATCACTGCCCTGCCTGTTAAGTATCCGGGTGTTGCCGTTCAAATCTGCCAATAAAATATAATCCCTATTATTGGCAACCAAATGCTGAATCCTGCCCTGAACCTCCCTGTCTGTTTCTGCACGGTTCCATCCATCTACTTCCTTTCCATCAAGGGTGTAATTGTAAATATTCTGATCCGTACCAGCATAAATGATCCGGTAATCACGATTATTGGAATAATCAAAAACGGAAATTCCATTTTCTGCTCTGACTTTTAATTTGATCGGGTATGAACCCACTTTATTTCCTAAAATATCCAACAAATGGATACTGGTTTTTGTGTTAAATAAATATTGAAGTTTCCCGTCTTTAAAAAAATCAACTACATGTACTTCGCCCATTATCTGACCATCAATTTTATGTTTCCATAAAATATTTCCTTCATGATCAACCAGATAAATCTGATTACCGGCATCTGCTACTAAAGTGTACAAATATTGATCCTGATGGTTTCTGAGCAAAAAAGGTCTTTCAACAATATTGTCGTCGAGTTTGGTTTGCCATGCCCAATCATTTTGTATCGGTACGTTAGCATCATAATTAAGATATAAATTGGTGAAAAGTCCGTTTTCCTGCGACGAATACTGCAATCCTAATGCCTGATAGTTTTTAAATGTTGAAATATTTTGAATGATGAAATCGTATAGATTTTTATTTATGAAACGCTCCAGTAGGTTTAACCCTTTTTTAATATTGAAATAGAAATAAAAATTAGATTTTTCAGCCATATTATCCGCAAATGAAATATAAGCCGGATCTAAACTAAGGGGATGTCCGCTCATGTATAAATTAATGTACTTTTCAAGTGCTGAGGTAGAATTTGCAATAATCAGATAATCTTCTATAAATGTGTAATGAAATGCCTGAATACTGCTGAACGGTTCTCCAAAAACCAGTGGGACGAATCCTTCTATATTGAGATGATAAAGATTGTGATCACGATATTTTTTTACTAAACCGCTACCATCTTTGTTTTTTGAGATCTGTTCTAAGTATAATTGAGCTGCCACAGCATTCTTCATTTTGATAATTGCATAGCAATTTTCTTCATAATTTAAATTACGGGTTGCAACAGAGACAAATGCAAAAGTTGGGCCCACATGTGGAACAAATGCGTTTTGAAGATTCGTTTTCAACGATATGTTCAGCCGATAAACCATTTGATTGAAAAGATCAACACGTTCATTTTTGGCCAATAAATTCTGATAATCGGTAAAATATTTTTCGAAATTCCCAATCCCAAAATGCTGAAAAACAGTTGCCGTTCTTGGAATAATTTCTGCCATTTCAAATGGCTGTTCGTTTTGATTTTTGTATAGATTAATATAATCCGATGAGGAGTCGTTAGTGCTTGTATAACCACTCAAGAAAAATTCATCCTTTTTTATCATCAAATCAAGCTCCGACCAACCGGCCATATTTGAAAGCAAATTTAAACCGACAAAATCCTTTGGTGCGTTACTGCTTTCCGTTGAATTTGGGTTTATGGTATCTGTCGGTGAAGTTATGCCGTATCGTTCATTTGCTATTTGACCAAGAAGGGAGGGAAGTTGTTTGTAATTTACGAAGATGTTGGCTTCGACCCTTTTACCAGCCGTTTTTTCTACTTCCAAAAATGTTGAATTATGCCCGAAACTTTGATCAGATTGTAAATTTTCTAATGATTCAAGTACCAGATTTGCATTCGGGCTTCCGATAAACAAGCCACCTTCAATTGCATAAGTAAACGATCCTGTATATTGGTTAAAAACAAGTTTATTAAGCTGGTGCCCATTTACATTACTTATAAGCGTGGTGTAATTTTCACCATATATTCGTTCAAAAATCGTTCTGAGCGTTTTTCTACTTAAAGTGCCATCTAATTTAGACACGAGTAAAAGGTCAATATTATTGTTGTTCGAATGAATGGAAATGATGGCATTTTGCACCTCAGTTGAGCTTTTGCTC
The DNA here is from genome assembly GCA_018816945.1 of Bacteroidota bacterium. Classification (NCBI taxonomy): domain Bacteria; kingdom Pseudomonadati; phylum Bacteroidota; species Bacteroidota bacterium. The sequence goes on from JAHIVC010000024.1 coordinate 57,627, forward strand.
TCTGTTTTCAGGTGCAATAGAGAATCAAATTTTATAATTTGTTCTTTGAATTCACTGAAACCCGGAAGGGTAAGTATATTGCACCAGATGTTATTTTCGTTAATGCTGTGATATAATTGATCAAATGTGCCGAATCGGATGAATATGGATGAGGATTCCGGAACGGCATCCAATACATCGTATTTCTCTTCATTTATTTTTTCATAGAAGAAAAATAAAAGTCCGGTGATTGTGATGATTAAAGCAATCATCAGGATGTTCGCCAGACTTTTTTTTTGAATTAACATAATGAATTTCACGGATTCATTTCAAAATTAATATTAAATACATAACTCTGCATTTAGCGTATTTATTATAATCAACAAAAGGATGTTAATTAAAAATCCAAAGAAAGCGGATCAAAAAGTTTAAAGCTTTTTCGGTGATGTTGACAAATGCCATATTCCTGAATGGCTGCACGATGAGCTTTTGTTGGATATGCCTTGTTCTGTTCCCAAAGGTACTGAGGAAATTTTAAAGACAATACCTTCATATAATCATCACGGTAAGTCTTGGCAAGAATTGAGGCTGCAGCTATTGAAGCGTATTTCCCATCTCCCTTGATGATGCAGACATGTTCAATGCTTTTGTAAGTTTTAAAACGATTTCCATCAATCAATAAAAGTTCGGGTATTTGATTCAACTGATCTATGGCCCTATGCATCGCCAGAAAGGATGCATTCAAAATGTTAATCCGATCTATTTCTTCATTATCAACAATCCCAACGGCCCAGGCTATTGCTTCAGTTTCAATTATTTTTCGAAGCAAATAACGATCTTTCTCTTTAATTTGTTTGGAATCGTTTAACTGGTCATTGACAAAAGTTTCAGGTAGAATTACCGCTGCCGCAAATACAGGTCCGGCCAGGCATCCTCTTCCGGCTTCATCGCAACCGGCTTCCAGTTTATTATCTGAATATCTAAGCTTTAGCATCACTAAACCTGAAAATGCATGTAAATGATGAAGAATACGGTTAAAGAAAAAATAAGGTCGGTCCAGAATAATTTTCGGAGATCAGAAAAAAAGATGGATAAGAAAATAGCAACCGGTATATAAATTGTTCCCGAATCACTGATAATGCCATTGTTAACAAACAAAATTATGATTCCCATAAAAAACAGATTGAACATGATACTGATCTTTTTTCGAATCACAATTTTCTTATCATTTATCCTACCCATAATTCTTAATAATGAGAGGGCCATAAAAAAGGCAAGTATGGTTATGACAATACTTTCATCTCTTCCTGCACTCTCAAATTTCAATTTCATATTAGTAAAATAGTTTTGATAATGAAGCAGGTATTCTAAGGCATTATCATTCCAAAAATAGTAAGTGAATAGAAAGAGGTAAGGAGTTAGTATTCCAATAATAGGGATAAACCAAGTCCTCCAATTTGGGATACGGTATATAAATAAAACTGTCCAAATAAATACTAAAAGAACTGCTGAAGGGAAATAAAACAAAGATGCCAATCCAATATTGAACCCGGCCTTAAAACTTAAACGATAAAATTCTGCCTTCAATTCAATATCTAACAGGGCATCAAAAGCTATCAATATGAAAATACTGGCGATCAGTGAAGGGTAAAGGTGCTGCAATGCCAGCGAATGACTCATCAACACGATATATACAAAGGCCGTGAGAAAAGTATTTCTGTTGATTAATTCATGTTTAATCAATATCTGATTCAGATAAATAGCTTGGATAAAAAGGATGAGAAAGGAAACTATAATTAGAATTAAATGATTTCCTGTAATGGTAACTGCTAAATTATAAAATGGACTCGTGAAAGAAGTTTCAGCAATGGGGGGAGGATTCATAAATACAGCCTTCCATAGTCCGGTTCCTAGGATTAATAATCCCAGAAACTGAATAAATGAATTATTTTTGAAAAACCGGATAAGCATAAAATAGCCGTATTATTTTTTAATAAATTTAAGTAAATCTTTTCCTAAATCCTTCCTGTAATAATTGCCTTTGAATTTAATTTTTTCAGCATTTTTATAAGATAAAGCTAAAGCTTCTTCCATCGACTTCCCGAAAGAGGTAATTGCCAACACGCGACCTCCATTTGTTAATACAGCCTTGTGATCATCAAATCTGGTTCCCGCATGAAAAATGAGGCTATCTGTAACGGTTTCAAGTCCGGTAATCTCATCACCTTTGGGATACGATTCGGGGTAGCCTGCGGCTACCTGCATGATGGCAGCCGCATGTTTTTCTACAATTTCAAAGGTTTTTTCTTCCAGGTTTTCATCAGCTATGCCAATAAAAAGTTCCAACAAATCACTCTTGATCCTGGGAATTACTGATTCTGCTTCAGGATCGCCCATCCTGACATTGTATTCGATAACCACAGGTTCTTCATTAACCTTGATCAAACCAAAGAAAATAAAACCAGAGTATTTGAGCCCGTCGCTGATTAACCCGTTTACGGTTGGTTTAATAATTCGTTCTTCAATTTTACGCATGAAAGCATCATCAGCAAACGGTACGGGTGAAATAGAACCCATTCCACCTGTATTTAATCCCGTATCTCCTTCCCCAATTCTTTTATAATCTTTGGCTTCGGGTAAAATTTTATAGGATTTCCCATCAGTTAAAACAAAAACAGAAAGTTCAATCCCATCTAAAAATTCTTCAATTACAACCTGTGCCGAAGCTTCTCCAAATTTTGCATCATTCAACATGGCTGTAAGTTCGGTTTTAGCCTCTTCCAAATTGCTCGAAATAATTACTCCTTTGCCGGCTGCAAGTCCGTCTGCTTTTAAAACATAGGGAGGCTTCAGGGTTTCCAGGAATTTTATTCCTTGTGCTAATTCATATCGCCCGAAGGTTTGGTAAGCTGCAGTTGGAATATTGTGTTTGTACATAAAGCTTTTGGCAAAATCTTTACTTCCTTCAAGAAGTGCAGCACTTTTTTTGGGGCCTATCACTGCTATGTTTTTCAATAAAGGGTCATTCGAAAAATAATCAGCAATGCCTGCAACCAAAGGGACCTCAGGTCCTACAACTACCATACTTATTTGTTGTTCAAGAACGTATTTTTTTAAAGAATCAAAGTCATTAACATCTATTGGGACATTGGTACCGAGTGATGCTGTTCCGGCATTTCCCGGGGCAATAAATAATTTTGTGAGTTTGGGACTCTGCTTAATTTTCCATGCAAATGCATGTTCACGGCCTCCTGATCCTAAAATTAGTACTTTCATTTGTTCGAGTTTAGATCCAAGACTCAACTATCAAGACACAAGAAAATTAGAATAATCCTAAACGGCTTGCCTTGGATATTTAACTATGTCTGACTTTAATCTTGCACAATTATATTTTAAGTATTCACTGTTTTTTCAATGCCGTCCCACATTAAATCTGCTGTTTTTTGCCAGCTGAATTTTCGACGTTGAATTTGGGCATTCTTAATCAATTTGTCTCTCAGTAAAATATCTCTATCCATTTCAATCATCGCCTTGGCAACAGATTCAATGGATTCTGGATTTACCAATAAAGCTCCATCACCAGCAATCTCCGGCATTGAGGTCACATTTGAAGTTATTACAGGAACATCGCAAAAATAGGCTTCCAGAATGGGAATTCCAAAACCTTCTAATTTTGATATTAACATTAATGCTTTTGCCGAAGCAGTGACTTTGGCTAAATCGTTGCTGTCCAGTCTTCCCGTAAAATGAATATCCTGCTTGTATGCTGAGCTTTTATAGGCATCCCTGAGTTCGGATGAATTCCATTTTAGGGCTCCGACAAATAACAATTTATCTTTGGAGGATGTTTTTTCCTTATATAAATCGAATGCTTTTATTAAAACCGATAAATTTTTTCTGGGCTGGATTGACCCAACATAAATAAAAAAATCATTCCCTTCACTGAAAATTTGTTTTACTTCTTCTTTTTCGGCTGGTTTAATTGGTTGAAAAATAGGTCGGGCAGCACAATAAACCACATCAATTTTTTCTTTTTTGATATGATATTTTTCGATGATGTCATTTTTTGAATATTCTGAAACTGTTGCAATCCTGTTAGCTTTTTTAGCAAATCTCGGGAAGAAAAATCGGTAGTATTTTCTTTCCAGATAAGGATAATCCTGAGGGTGATGTTCAAAGTTCAGATCATGAAAAATTGCAATTGAGGGTATTTTTGATCGTAAAGATAAATAACCGTCAGGCGAAAGAAACAGATCAATTTTTAATCTATTTAGCAGTGAAGGAATTGATAATTCAAACCAAATGAAATACAAAAACGGGTGCCTTGCCTGAGGCCCGATAATGATAGGGGTTACGTTATCGCTAAAAATAAAATCTTCATCGAAATCGCGATCAAAAAAGAAATAGAATTCATGTTCCGGATGATTGCGGGTAATAATTTGCAAGCTCTCAAAAATAAAATATCCAATTCCGTCAAGCTTATTTCTTACTAATAATCTGGTATTTACCGCAATTTTCAATTTGGATTTTATTGGCTGTTAGTAATATTTAAATCGGTTGAATGTGATATTTTACTACCTTAGTTTGTATTACAAAAATATGGTTTTTTCAGATTAATATTTGAATAAAAATCAAAGTGGCGTAAAGGTCTTTTACCCAATATAATCAACATAGATGCAGCGTAAATTTGTGACAAATATTATTTTTTTATTAGCTCTTAATTTTCTGATTAAGCCTTTTTGGTTACTGGGAATTGATAGAAGTATACAGAATATTGTTGGCTCGGAGAGCTATGGTTTTTATTTCGCCGTTTTTAATTTTTCGCTGCTTTTTAATATCATTCTAGATTTCGGGATTACGAGTTTTAATAACCGTAATATTGCCCAAAATAAACAACTTTTAAAGAAACATTTTTCAGGAATTATTGTTCTGAAGGTATTACTGATATCGCTTTATGGGATCGTGGTTTTATTGGCGGGTATATTTATCGGTTATGATTCAAAACAGCTTTATTTTTTATTGTGGGTTGGGATTAACCAGGCTTTATTGTCTTTCATTTTGTATCTCCGTTCGAATATTTCAGGACTTTTATTGTTTAAAACAGACAGTATTATTTCAGTTCTTGATCGTTTCTTAATGATTCTTATCTGTAGTCTTTTGATCTGGGGAAATATCCTCAATTCTCCTTTTCAAATTGAATGGCTGATCTATTCTCAGACAATTGCTTATCTCATTACGCTTGTTGTGGCCTTAATAATTGTTATCCGGAAATCTGGGTTTCAGAAACCAAACTGGAATGGATTGTTTTTGATCATGGTTATAAAAAAGAGCCTGCCATTTGCGTTAATGTTATTTCTGATGGGAATTTATAACCGGGTTGATTCGGTGATGTTGGAACGTATTTTATCAGGTACAAAAGGCGAATTTCAATCCGGAGTTTTCGCCCAGGCCTATCGCTTATTTGATGCGGGAAATAATATCGCACTGCTTTTTGGTGTGATTTTACTTCCCATTTTTGCGCGCATGATCAAGAAAAAAGAGTCGGTCGAAAAGTTGGTCAAATTATCTTTTACCATCATTTTTACGTTTGCAATAATTTTGGCGATGAGTTCTTACTTCTATCGCGACGAAATCATGAAATTGCTTTATTCGCAGCATGGGGATGAAATGCTGGGCGATTTCAATCAAAGGATCTTACAATCAGGTAGCATTTTTGGAATCTTAATGTTTAGTTTTGTGGCGGTGTGTTCCAGTTATATCTTTGGAACTTTATTGACCGCCTTGGGCGATTTACGTTTCATGATAAAAGTTGCGTTGGTGGGAGTCTTGATAAATCTTGCTACAAATATCTTGCTTATCCCTTCGCTCGAAGCCGTTGGTGCAGCTTACGCCAGTTTGGGTGCTCAAACAATAACCGCCTTTGCAATGATAATCGGTGTTCAAAAGCGGTTTGCATTTAGAATTAACTATCGTTATCTAAGTCAGTTGTTTAGCTTTATTTTACTTGTGTGGCTGCTGAATTTTGTTTCGAAAATTTCTCCTATGAATTCATTGATCAACTATTCATGCGTGATGCTGATTTCTTTGTTGTTTGCATATTTACTTAGATTGCTAAATGTTAGTTCGTTTATCGCCATTCTGAAAACCGACCCTCGAGTGAAATAATGTTTAACTTAACTCATCAGGTATGTGATTTGAATAAGCCTGTAAACTTCATACAATATACTGATTGAATTTTCATAAATTTGAGAAGAATAAAAAAAACTAAAAGATGAATCAAACAAATTCAAACGAGCCACTGCTTAATTCAACCGAAATATTAATTCGTTTGTATCAAAAAAGAAAGCTCCTAATCATTATTTTTATTTTGGCGATCGTAAGCTCCATTTTCTTTACATCCCCTCTGTTTATTAACCCCTTGTTTAAATCTTCGGCCATCATCTATCCGGTTAATTCCGGTTCTATTTCCGGAGCATTGTTAGGTGATAAGCAAGGTCGGGATAATTTGAGATTTGGTGATGAAGTGGAATCGGAACAACTCATGCAATTGCTTAATTCAAGTTTGATCAGAGACCATGTAGTCAATAAATTCAAACTCCTTAATCATTATAAAATTGATACAACCATGCGTTTTGCAAAAACAAAACTGTATAATGAATTTAAGAAGAAATTCAGGTTTAGCAGAACCGAATACATGGCTGTGCAAATTCAAGTGCTGGATCGTGATCCTGTTCTGGCAGCAGAAATGGCAAATGATATCATTAAATTGCTTGATACGGTAAAAACAAATATTCAAAGGCTAAGAGCGATTGAAGGCCTGAAGATTATTGAAGAGGAATACAACAACTTACAACAGGAATTTCAACTCATGGAAGATTCAATGACCATTTTAAGGAAAATGGGAGTTCATGATTATGAATCACAAGCCGAAATGATTAACCAGCAACTGGCAATCGAACTCGGGGAGGGAAATCAAGCGGCGGTTAAACGATTGGAAGGACGATTAGAAGTATTGGCAAAATATGGTGGTCCATATGTTTCGTTACGCGATAAATTGAATTACGAACAACAACGATTGAGTGTAATCAAAGAAAAATATCAGGAGGCAAAAATGGATGCATCCAAATTATTGCCACAATCCTTTGTAATTAGTGAGGCTTTTGTAGCAGAAAGAAAATCCTATCCTCTGCGTTCCGTCCTTGTAATTGCAATAACTGCCTCTGCTTTATTCTTCTCCATTCTTTTGATCTTTTTTTTCGAAAACCTGACAAAAATCAGAGAGAAAATTGTTAAATGATCGTAAATAAAAAATATCAAAACCTTCTGGTTTTATTGCTCAGTATTGCATTTATAGGGATCAATCTTTTTTTTATAATCGAAGAAATTTATTGGTTCTTGTTTCTGCCTCTGGCTATTATAGTAGTGGTTTTGTATTTTATTTCTCTCGATGCCATTTTACTCCTGATTACTTTGTTAACGCCGTTGTCGGTTGGTGTAACAATGGGTGGAGGCAGTTTTGGATTAGCTGTTCCCACGGAGCCTTTATTGGCAGGGGTTAGTTTGCTTTTTATTTTGCGATTAATCTTAAATGTGGATTATGATAAGCGAATCTTAAAGCATCCACTATCGCTTGTTATCATTTTGTATCTTTTTTGGATATTTATTACTTCGATTACCAGCGAAATTCCATTGGTTTCTTTTAAATTTCTTATTTTAAAGCTCTGGTTTATACTCCCTTTTTATTTTGTGTTGATTCAGGTTTTTCAAAATCAAAAGAACCTTCGCCGATTTTCTTTTTTTTATGTTATCTCATTTTTGATGGTTGTTTTTTATACCATAATCAAACACTCAAAATTTGGATTTTCGGAGGAAGCGGGACATTGGGTGATGACTCCCTTTTATAACGATCATACAGCGTATGGTGCCATGCTTGCATTTTTTGTTCCCGTTGTTTTTAGTTTTTTTAGATTTAAGGAATATTCAAAAGCGATTCGCATAGTGTCGCTGATAATTGGCGTAATTTTCATCATAGCACTTTTTTTATCATTTAGCAGGGCGGCATGGCTTAGTTTATTGGTTGCCCTTATATGTGGTTTGCCCATTGTTTTAAAGATCAAATTTAAGTGGATCGCTTTAATTGCAATAGTTTCAATGGCTAGCCTCTATATTTTTCAAAATGAAATTATTCATCGTTTAGAAAAGAATACCAACGAGTCATCTGAAAATTATATTGAACATGTACGGTCAATCTATAATATTTCATCCGATGCTTCCAACTTAGAACGCATCAACCGATGGCAGGCTGCAATTCGCCTTTTTAAAGAACGGCCATTGCTGGGGTGGGGCCCAGGGACTTATCAATTTGTTTATGCACCGATGCAATATAATCATGAAAAAACCATAATTAGTACGAATGCCGGAGATAAAGGAAATGCACATAGTGAATATCTGGGACCTATAGCCGAAATGGGATTATTTGGTGCTTTACTGATGATTACGATCGTTGCAATGGTAATGGTTACAGGGCTTAAGGTATATAAAAACGCAAAAAATTCAGAAATGAAAATGCTGAGCCTCGCATCATTACTGGCTCTAATTAGCTATTTCACCCACGGGTTGGTTAATAATTTTTTAGATACGGATAAAGCATCAATTCCTGTTTGGGGTTTTATGGCGATGATTGTGGCTATGGATGTTTTTCATACAAAGAAATGCCCAATTGATCCTGAAAATAAAGGGACGACATCCTTTTAAGGATGTCGTCCCTTTATTTAAATTTTCATTCGAAATGAAGCTAAGAATAATTGAACTGAATATTATAGATTCTCCAGAATATCCGGTAATCTTCTTATTGCAGCTAATTCTCTCCATGCCTGACGAGCTTCAATTGCCGGAACTCCAAAATAAGTTTTACCACCTTCCAGTGATTTACTGACAGCCGACGTAGCTAATACCACAGCCCCTTTTCCAATAATAAGGTCCTTGTTAATCGCCACTTTACCCCATAAAATAACATCGTCTTCAATTCTGGTAACGCCTGCTATTGCTGCCTGTGAGCCAATTAAACAATTTTTGCCGATATAAGTATCATGGCCAACTTGGCAATGGTTATCCATTTTGGTCCCATCCGAAATAATGGTATCGCCCGAAACTCCTTTGTCGATTGAACAAAGAGCTCCAATTTCTACTTTATTCCCGATAATGACTCTTCCACAGGATTCCATTTTATGAAAGCCATCTTTCCTCTTTTGGAAATAATAGGCATCGGCACCTATAACCGTATTGGAATGGATAATTACATCATCTCCAATAACAGAATGATCATAAATACTCACATTTGAATGGATGATGCAATTTTTTCCAATCTTAACATGATTACCGATAAAAGTATTGGGCTGGATTTGCGTTCCTATTCCTATTTCAGCACTGTCACTAATATTTTTATCACATGCGATAAATGGCCTGAATTTAATAGCTAGTCCAACATAATCCCTGAAAGGATCATCTGAAATTAGAAGTGCCTTTCCTTCAGGGCAATCAACTCTTTTATTGATGAGAATTGTGGTAGCCGCAGAATTTAAAGCTTTTGCGTAATATTTTGGATGATCAACAAACGTCAAATCACCGGGTTCAACCATATGAATTTCATTCATACCGGTTATCTTAAAATCAGGATTGCCAATAAATTCTGCATGAATTAATTCAGCTAGCTGTTTTAAAGTCAGTAGGGTTTCAAATTTCATGGCAGCTTATTTTACGCGCTCAGAATACTCACCAGACCGGGTATCAACTTTTATTCTTTCTCCGGTATTAATAAAAAGTGGAACCTTAACTATTGCACCGGTTTCAACGGTTGCATCTTTAAAAGTATTTGTAGCAGTATTTCCACGGTCGCCGGGTTCGGTATAAGTAACTTTTAAATCTACGTAGGCTGGCATGTCACATGAAAGTGGAGTTTCCGTTTCTGCATGATATAATATTTCTACACTATCGCCTTCTTTCAGAAATTGCGGAGCACTAATAATTTCGGAATTGAAAAAAGTTTGTTCAAAAGTTTCGGAATTCATAAAATGATAAGTTTCCCCTTCTTTATAAAGAAATTGATGAGGCCTTCTTTCGACTCGTTGAGTATTAATTTTAACACCGGCAGTGAAAGTGTTGGGAATTACTTTCCCTGTTTTAAGGTTCTTGAGTTTGGTGCGAACAAAGGCAGGGCCTTTACCAGGTTTTACATGTTGGAACTCAACAATGGTGAAAAGTTCACCGTTGAATTCAATGCATAAGCCGTTTTTAAAATCTGCTGTTGAAGCCATATTTATATTTTATTGATCGTTTTTAGGTTGTCTGGTATATCCTTTCATAATTCCCCTTGTTGAGCGGGCTATGAAAGTAAGGATCTCGTCTCTTTCAGGTGTAACAGGCACATCTGCTTCAATCACTGAAACTGCCTGAGATACATTTCTTCCTCTTAAATAAATAATTCGATAGATTTCCTGAATAGCATTAATTTGATCATTTGTAAATCCCCTTCGTCTTAATCCGATCGAGTTAACGCCTACATATGATAAAGGTTCCCGGGCACCTTTTGTATAAGGAGGAACATCTTTACGAACCATACCTCCGCCTGAAACCATAGAATGGGCCCCGATTTGTACAAACTGATGAACTGCTGCCAACCCTCCAACTATTGCCCAATCATCAATTCTGATATGCCCTGCAAGAGTAGCGGCATTTGCAAGAATTACGTTATTCCCTATTATACAATCATGCGCCACATGAACATATGCCATCAGCAAACAATTGTTACCAACTACAGTTTCGAAATTGGCTTTGGTTCCACGGTTAATGGTTACGAATTCTCGAATAATGCAATTATCGCCAATTTTTACAGTGGTTTCTTCTCCTCTGAATTTTAAATCTTGAGGAATGGCAGATATTACGGCCCCGGGAAAAATTTTGCAATTTTTCCCAATGCGAGCACCTTCCATAATTGTTACATTTGAGCCTATCCAGGTACCTTCGTCAATTTCTACATTTTTTTCAATATTAACAAAAGGTTCAATCACAACGTTTTTGGCTATTCTGGCCTGTGGATGAACATATGCTAAGGGTTGATTCATTTTATCAGGATTTAGTTTGATCTTCGTTTTTTGATAATAGAGCCATCATCTCCGCTTCCATAACGATGGTTTCACCAACATATGCAATGCCTCTCATGTGACAAATTCCTCTTCTGATAGGAGAAATAAGTTCCAAGGAAAATACCATGGTATCGCCAGGGATTACTTTGTGCCGATATTTTACATTGTCAATTTTTAAAAAATAAGTTTTGTAGTTCTCAGGATCTTTAACCTGACTTAATGCCAGAATGCCGCCTGTTTGAGCCATGGCTTCAACCTGAATAACTCCGGGAAGAACCGGTTCGCCCGGAAAATGACCAACGAAAAATGATTCGTTCATGGTTATATTTTTAACTCCTACCACCTGTGATTCATTCATGTCAATCACTTTATCTACGAATAAAAATGGTGGACGATGCGGTAAAATCTGTTGAATTTGAACCACATCATAAACCGGTTTTTTGGTTAAATCAAAAGGAGGCTTTGTATTCATTTTTTTCTGATTACTTAATTGTTCTTTGATTAGTTTGGCAAACTGGACGTTTGAGTAATGTCCGGGTCGCTTAGCAAGTATTTTTCCTTTAATTGGTTTTCCTAACAAACTTAGGTCGCCAATAACATCTAATAGTTTGTGTCGGGCAGATTCATTTTTAAAGTGAAGGTCAAGATTGTTTAAAATACCTTCTTGCTTCACTTTTACTTTGGGTTTATTGAATAACTCGGCTAGTCTGTCAAGTTCTTCTTGCGATACCTGACGGTTCACATAAACAATTGCATTGCTCAGATCGCCACCTTTAATCAAATTGTTATTTAATAAAAATTCTAATTCGTGCAGAAAAACAAAGGTTCTGCAAGGCGAAAATTCTGTTTGAAACTCAGAAATATCTTTTAATTGTGCGAATTGTTTTCCAAGGACTTCGGTTTCATAATCAATTTCTACCTCTATATTATAATGATCGTCAGGTAATGCAATCATTTCTATTTTACTGGGTTCATTTTTATAGATAATCTCTTTTTCAATGACAATGTATTCCCGGTTTGCATCCTGCTCAACAATTCCGGCTTCTAATAATGCTTCAACAAAATATTTTGAACTGCCATCCATAATTGGAATTTCATCTTTATCAAGTTCAATAAGTACATTATCGATCCTTAATCCTGTAAGGGCAGCTAAAACATGCTCAATGGTATAGATTTTTGCATTGTTTTCTTCAAGAGTTGTTCCTCGAGCAGTATCAACAACCTGATCGATATTTGCATGTATAATTGGTGAACCGGGCAAATCAATTCGTTGAAATTTGAACCCAAAATTTGCAGGAGCAGGCTTGAAAGTCAGGGTAGCATTCAACCCTGTATGCAAGCCTGTTCCAGATACCGTAGTAGCCTTTTTTATAGTTCTTTGTTTATCAGGCATAAAAAGATTTATGTGTGTAAATAGAATTCCACCGCAAAAGTAACAAATTTTATAAATTCGCAATAGAAGAAGCAATAATTAGCGATAATTTAGGATACGTTATTTTTCTTTTCTAAATTATTTATTCTTTCCACAATTTGAGATAGTTTTCTGAAATGAATGTAAGATTTTCTATAAGTGCTGATATCAAAGGATGGTGAGCCTTGGACTATGGAATTTTCTTGTTTGATATCTCCGGCAACACCTGATTGGGCGGCTATTTTTACACCATCAGCAATAAATAAATGTCCAATGATACCAACTTGTCCTCCAATCATGCAGTTTTTTCCAATTTTTGTCGAACCGGAAACGCCGGATTGTGCTGCAATAACTGTATTTTCACCAATTTCTACATTGTGCCCGATCTGAATAAGATTATCAAGTTTTACTCCTTTACGGATAATCGTACTTCCCAAAGTGGCACGGTCGATGGTTGTATTGGACCCAATTTCAACATTGTTTTCAATAATTACATTTCCAATCTGGGCTATTTTATTATAATTGTTATCCGATGAGGGCGCAAAACCAAACCCATCCGCACCAATTACTACTCCTCCATGTATTGTGCAATCAGCACCTATGATATTGTCGGAATAGATTTTAACACCTGGGAAAATGGTCGTATTATCCCCAATTGATACATTATCGCCAATATAAGAATGAGGGTATATTTTAACATTATCACCTATTTCAACATTATCGCCTAAGCATACGAAATCACCAATATAACAATTGTCACCATAAATAACGGATTTTGATATGGACGCCAAAGTTGAAATTCCCGTTTTATTCAATTTAATCTTATTATAGGCTTCCAGTAATTTGGCAAATGCCATATATGCATCTTCTACCCTAATCAGAGTTGTTTTAATTTCTTTTTCGGCCCTGAAATCGTTATTAACAATAACGATTGATGCTTTGGTTTGATAAATGAAATGTGTGTATTTTGGATTTGCCAGAAAACTAATGGCCCCAACTTCACCTTCTTCTATTTTAGCTAGCTTTTCAACAACCACATCAGGGTTTCCTTCAACTTTGCCGTTCAGTATTTCAGCTATTTGCTTTGCGGTAAATTCCATCTGATTTTATATAAAATATTTACAAAAGTAAGGTTTCAGTCTTTATTCGGCATCAAATTTTTTGGATAACACAGAAAATATTTGGTTATCGGTTGCGAAAGCATTGATTTATTTAATAAATCTGAGGCAGTCACAATATCCTTTATGTCTCCGTTTTTGAATAATATATTGATCTGCCCGGCTTTCAAATTATAGGCTGAGTTACTTGTACTATCTGTTATTACAAAGTATTCGCATTCTTCATCATTTAGTTGAAATTGATGTTTAACAAGCTCTTTTATTTTTTGAATTTTCTCATACTTGAATTCCTTATCTTGAATTTCGATGCCAAATAAGTTTCGGTTCACAATACAATGACTTAGGTACGAAAGAATCGGATCTTTGTGTTTTGTCCATTCTTTAATTGATGCCATGATATCAAAATCATCAAGTTGAGAATAGGCTGATATTGCTGTTGAATCCTCACTGAATCGATTCTTGTCAAAATTATTTTTCAGAAAAGTACTTAAGGATGAAGTAGCAAAAAGAACTTCCCCTTCTTCTGTTAAAAATTTTGCACGTTTCAAAATACGCATCAAAATATGTTCGGCAGCCAGCACAGTTTTATGCAAATAAACCTGCCAATACATCAATCGACGTGCGATGATAAATTTTTCGACAGAATAAATACCTTTAGCCTCAATTACCAATTCATCATCAACGAGTTGAAGCATTTTTATGATGCGGTCGGCATTGATGTTGCCTTCGGCTACTCCGGTAAAAAAGCTATCTCGCTTAAGGTAATCCAAACGATCCATATCAAGTTGGCTCGATACAAGCTGATGCAGGTATTTTTTTGGATAAGTATTTTTAAAAATACGAATCCCAAGCTCAAGCTGACCTTTGAATTCCTTGTTCAAAAGATTCATATAAATTTCTGAAATTTCTTCGTGATGCAATTTCTCGACAAGCGAATGCTCAAGAGTATGAGAATAAGGGCCATGCCCAATATCATGCAATAATATGGCAATTTTAACACCAATTTCCTCTTCTGCGCTGATTTGATGACCCTTCTCCTTTAAAACAGCAATTGCCTGACAGGTCAAATGCATCGCCCCGATCGAATGATGAAAGCGGGTATGCAATGCGCCCGGATAAATTAAATGAGTGAGACCTAATTGGCGTATTCTTCTCAGTCGCTGAAAATAAGGATGTTCGATCAGGTCAAAAATCAAATCATGAGGGATGCTGATAAATCCATAAACCGGATCGTTGAATATTTTTCTCTTGTTCGGGCTGTGTAAATTCACTTTTATCTTTAAATTTGGGTTACATTTGTGATTCAGTGCATTGGTTGTATTCCTTATTCAATATTACAATTTATTTTGCAACCATCAAATTTATTCGGGTTCTGAATTAATTGAAACGCCGTTGGTTTATGAATAAAGTAAAGATACTTTGGGTTGATGATGAGATTGATTTGTTGAGATCACAGATCCTGTTTTTAGAACAGAAGGGATATGTGGTGTCTGTTTCGAACAATGGAGATGAGGCTTTGGACATGATCAACGAAGAAGTATTCGACATCATTTTTTTAGATGAAAATATGCCCGGATTATCGGGTCTTGAAACCCTGAGTGCGATAAAAGGTATTTACCCGGGCCTTCCAGTGGTCATGATTACAAAAAGTGAAGAAGAGTCAATCATGGATGATGCCATCGGATCTCAAATTTCTGATTATCTTATCAAGCCCGTAAACCCAAATCAAATCTTACTGTCACTTAAAAAAAATCTGGATCATCGAAAATTAATAAGCGAGAAATCAACTCATTCATATCAAAAAGAGTTCCGTGATATTGGGGTGGAAATTAATAATAATCTTGATTTTGATCAGTGGGTTGATGTTTATAAAAAATTGACCCGTTGGGAATTGGAACTTGAAAAATCAAAGGATGACGGGATCATGGAAGTGTTAAAAATGCAAAAAGATGAAGCCAATCAGGGATTTACGCGCTTTATTGAGCAGAATTATCTAGATTGGATTCAGGCAAAATCGCCTGGTCGACCAGTACTATCGCACACCTTGTTTAAGGAAAAACTTTTACCATTGTTAGATGAAGAAGATCCTGTATTTTTATTACTTATCGATAATTTAAGGTACGATCAATGGAAGGCCATTCAACCCTTGATTGAAGAGTTTTTCAGGGTGGAAAAGGACGAAATTTATTACAGTATTTTGCCTTCGACAACGCAATATGCCAGAAATGCAATTTTTGCCGGACTGATGCCGATTGATATTGAGAAGAAGTACCCAAAATATTGGACCAGAGAAGAGGATGAAGGAACTAAAAATCAATTTGAAGGAGAATTATTAGGTGAGCAACTAAAGAGGTACCGGAAAAATGTGAGATATTCCTATCATAAAATATTAAACCTGACTGCCGGAAGAAAATTAGTTGATAATTTGCCAAATTTGATGAATAATAAATTGAACACCATCGTTTATAATTTCGTTGATATGCTTTCGCATGCCCGAACTGATATGGAAATTATCAGAGAGTTGGCCGATGATGAACCTGCCTACAGATCATTGATGGTAACGTGGTTTAAATATTCTACACTATTCGATGTGATCAAATATCTATCAACTCAAAAAGTTAAACTAGTGATAACCACTGATCATGGTTCAGTAAAGGTTAATAATGCGGTTAAAATAGTTGGAGATAGGGAAACTAATAAAAATTTAAGGTATAAAAATGGCAGAAATCTTAATTTTGAATCAAAGGATGTTTTTGAAATGAAAGATCCGGAGAAAGGATTTTTACCCAGATCAAATATGAGTTCAAGTTTTGCCTTTTGCAAGAAAAATGATTTTTTTGCTTATCCGAATAAGTATAATTATTATGCAAATTTTTATAAAAATACGTTTCAGCATGGTGGGATTTCAATTGAAGAGTTGCTCATCCCGTTTATAACTTTAATTGTAAAGTAAGATGGAGCAATTGTTTATATGTCGTACACTCGATGATCTTCAGGGTATTGCCGAAAAAATGCTGGAGTTATTTCCTAAGGATCGAATTTTTGCATTCGAAGGAAGCATGGGTGCCGGTAAAACAACTTTCATCAAAGTTTTATGCAAGAATCTGGAAGTTTTGAATGAAGTTGTAAGCCCGACTTTTGCCATCATTAACGAATATCATTCCAATAAAGTCGGGCCCATCTATCATTTCGATTTTTATCGGATTAACAATATTGAAGAGGTAATGGATATCGGCTACGAAGACTACTTGTATAGCGGTAACTATTGCCTGATGGAATGGCCGGAAAAGATAGAAAAACTTTTACCGGAGAATATCGTATATGTTACCATTCAAAATCTGGACGATAGATCCAGAAGTATTCACGTTAAGAAAAAGTAAAATGAGTGCTGAGCAAAGTGGGTTCTATAAATTTTCTCATTCCGAAAATCTGATGCCTCAAGAAGAAAAACTTGAAATTCAAAGTGAAAGTGCAAGTTTGATAATTGGGTTGCCTAAGGAAATATCCAAAACAGAAAGTAGAATTTGTTTGGCCCCGGAAGCGGTGAAGATGTTAGTTGAAAATGGTCATCGCGTTATTGTGGAAAAAGATGCTGCAGTATCTGCACGTTTTAGTAATCATAATTACGCTGAGGCAGGAGCAGACATTGTTGAGCGTGCCAGAGAAGTATACGCAGCAGATATAATCCTTAAAGTTGCTCCTTTAACCATAAAAGAAACAGACATTGTAAAAGACAGACAAGTTATCTTTTCAGCACTTCATCTTAGCAATCAAAGCCAACCTTATTTCAAATCCTTGATCAGTAAAAAGGTAACGGCTATTGCTTTTGAAAACATTAAAGATAAATCGGGAGCATATCCTGTAACCCGCTCTATGAGCGAAATAGTTGGCAATGCCTCCATTTTATTAGCGGCTGATTATTTAAGCAACCCTGAATATGGAAAGGGCGAAATGCTTGGAGGTTTTCCTGGAATTCGTCCGACTGAAATTGTTATAATTGGTGCCGGAACTGTTGCCGAAAATGCAGTGAGAACTGCTTTAGGAATGGGTGCATTTGTGAAAGTTTTTGATCGGTCAATTTATAAACTTGAACGTATTCAACGAAATTTAAATCAACGATTGTTTACTTCAGTATTACAACCAAAATTATTAGAATCTGCTTTGCAAACAGCCGACGTTGTTATTGCTGCCATGCATTCTGCAAATGGCAGGGCTCCATTTGTGATTAGCGAAGAAATGGTACAAAGAATGAAATCAGGATCAATCATTATCGATGTGAGCATCGATCAAGGTGGTTGTGTTGAAACATCGGAAATAACAAATCATCTGAATCCTGTTTTTAAAAAACATGGAGTTACGCATTATTGTGTGCCAAATATCGCTTCGATCGTACCTCACACTGCTTCTTTTGCTTTCAGTAATTTCTTTACACCGATTTTGTTGAAAATTGGCGAGGCGGGAGGTTTGGAAAAATATCTCATGCAAGATTATGGCTTTTGTAAAGGAATATATTTGCTCAATGGAATCGTGACCAATAAACAGGTGGGCAAGAACTTTAACCTGCCTTATCAGGATCTCGATTTACTTATGGCAGCATTTGGTTAAAAATTCAGTTGCACCTTAATCCCTAGTTTTTTTATTCATACTTTTGTAATATAAAATCAGCAAAAGTGAGCCAATTAAAAATGCATCCGATCCATATTGATGATATGGATTTTCAAAATTTTAAGGAAATTCTTCGTTCTTTTCAAAATCAGAAAATTTTCGTACTTATCGATGAAAATACGAGGGAGTTTTGTTTACCCTTAATACAACCTATATTAAATAATTTTAAAATTATTTTGATAGAAATTAAAAGTGGTGAAGCCAATAAAACTATTAAAACCTGCGAATTTATTTGGGAGAAGCTATTAATTTATCAGGCTAATCGTAATTCTTTGCTTATTAATTTAGGTGGAGGAGTATTAACTGATATTGGCGGATTTGTAGCTGCAACCTATAAGCGCGGAATTAATTTTCTAAATATTCCTACCACTGTATTGGGTGCCTCAGATGCCGCAATTGGCGGAAAAACCGGAGTTGATTTTAAAATGTTCAAAAATCAAATTGGAATTTTCACAACACCTACAGCTGTAATTATTAATGCTGATTTTTTTAAAACATTACCCATTCGTCATGTCTATTCAGGATTAGCAGAAATTATTAAAAGTGCATTGATCGCAAATAAAGACTTATGGCAGGTTTTATTGGATAAGAATGTATTACAAATTATGAATTGGGATCACTTCCTCAATGAATCAGTTAAAGTCAAAACTGATATTGTTTTAAGGGATCCTTTCGAACAAGGTGATAGAAAGTTGTTGAATTTTGGACATACCATTGGCCATGCCATCGAAACATTTTCATTAAAATACGATGAGGATCCTCTTTTGCATGGAGAGGCAATTGCACTTGGAATGATATGTGAATCCTATATTTCACTTAAAAAACTTTCACTCAGTCAGGCCGAATTTGATCAAATCCTCGAATATCTATTCAACCATTATCATGCATACGATATAGATCCTAAAAGTATCGATGATATTATTTCACTGATGATTCAGGATAAAAAAAATACTGACAACCAAATAAATTTTACTTTAATTCGAAAAATTGGGGAAGGCGTAACTGATCAGTTTATTGATACGAAGGAAATCAGAAAAGCCTTGGAGTTCTATATCGACTACATCAATACTACTTACTAATGAATCAGATTGTTTTAAGCAAAGCCAAAAAATCACTGATTGGGTGTATTGAATTACCTGCCTCAAAAAGTGAAAGTAACCGTGCTTTAATGATTAAAGCATTGTGTCAGGAAGGGATTTTGATCCGGAATTTATCGGATGCCGAGGATACACAAATATTAAATAAATGTTTGAGGTATATTGAAACTTGCGGGTTTTCAGGCATCCCTATGGTTGTTGATGCCAAAAATGCCGGCACGGTCTATCGTTTTCTAACTGCTTACCTCGCGATACGCTCAGGAAAATGGTTTCTTACCGGAAGCGAAAGAATGCAGGAACGACCGATTGAAAAATTGGTTCTGGCTTTAAATCAAATTGATGCTGATATTTCTTATACTCACAACAAAGGTTATCCACCTTTATTAATTAACGGAAAAAAATTAACGGGCGGTCAATTAAATCTTGATTCAGGTATTAGTAGCCAATATATCACTGCTTTGTTATTGATAGCCCCCTTATTGAATAATGGATTAGAAATAAGATTAGTAGGGAATTTGATATCACGGCCTTATGTTCAAATGACCATTAAAATTATGGAGCATTTCGGAGTTAGGGTTGATTATTCCGATCGACTTATAAAAATTGAGCATCAAACCTATGTTAAAAATGTATTTACTGTTGGCCCCGATTGGTCCGCAGCATCATATTGGTACGAAATGGCGGCTTTATGTGATAAGGTTGACATACTTATACCTGATTTAAAAAAAGAAAGTATGCAAGGTGATCGTGTATTACCGGAAATTTTTGATCTGCTGGGTGTAAGTTCGGAATTTACGTTAGAAGGTTTGAAACTGAAAAAACAAAATAGAAAAGTTAGTTACTTCGAATACGACTTTATTGATTGCCCTGATTTGGCGCAGGCCGTTATAGTAACTTGCGTGGGATTGGGTATCGAAGGTTCTTTAAAGGGTTTACAAAGCCTGAGAATTAAAGAAACGGATCGAATTGCGAGTCTTAACAATGAAATAAGTGTTTTTGGTTTCTCAATCGTTGAGGAAAATCCGACATTATGGAGCCTCGTTAAACGTTCGGAAAATGTTAGTTTTCAGGTAAACCATGTTTTTAACACCTATGATGATCACCGCATGGCGATGTCGTTGGCGCCGCTTTGCCTACTCACTAATAAAATGATTATGGAAGATCCTGATGTGGTTAAAAAATCCTATCCCGGATTCTGGAACGATTTAGAATCAGTGGGCTTTAAAATTGATCGTTTCTAGATCATTATTTTATATATTTTTGTAAAAATTAGCGCTGTAAAGATTATGATAGTTGATATTTTTATTCCATGTATTGTTGATCAATTTTATCCTCAAACAGGTTTTAACATGATCAAGATTCTTGAAAAATTAGATATTGCAGTGCATTATAATCAAGAGCAAACCTGTTGTGGGCAGACCGCATTTAATGCCGGATTTTGGGACGAAGCCAAAGAAATCGGGGATAAATTTATTCTTGATTTTCCAAATAACAGGCCTATTGTAAGCCCAACTGCTTCTTGTGTTAGCATGGTACGCAACAATTATGGCGAACTGTTTTATAACAGTGCTTTGCATAATGAATATCGACAGATTCAAAAAAATGTGTATGAGTTTACCGAATTTTTGGTAAAAGTTTTAAACGTAACCGATGTGGGCGCAGAGTTTAATGCAAAAGTTACCTATCACGAATCCTGTTCATCCTTAAGAGGGCTTGGTGCAAATAATGAAGCCCGTCAGTTATTGCAAAATGTAAAAGGGTTGGAGCTGATCGAAATGAAAGATCGTGAAGTTTGTTGTGGTGCAGGGGGCATGTTAGCATTAAAAAATGAAGCCATCTCTTCTGCCATGGCGGAGCAAAAAGTGTTAAATGCCATTGATGCCGGAGCTGAGTATATTGTTTCTACCGATTTGTCATGTTTGATGAATCAGGAGAGTTATGCCAAAAAGAATAATTTGCCCATTAAAATGATTCACATCATTGATGTTTTGGCTTCCGGCTGGTAAAATCCGAATTGTTCAAATATTAGTGAAATAATTTCCTACTTATTTCATTTCATCAGCTGTTGAAGTTCGAAAATCGATTCGGCTTTCCCTAAAATCTTTTTCTTTTCATCTAATAAAAACATAGAAGGAGTAGAATGTATTCCATAATCAATCGCTGTTTTGCCATCCCAACCTTTAAAATCAGCAATGGTTTTCCATTCAGGCTTTAATGTTTTCAGATAAGTGTTCATATCTGTTTTTGAAGTATCAATTGAAATGCTTACCATGGCTAACTTGTCTTTTTGACTATGATAAAAACGATCTAATTCAGTTAGTAAATTTTTACAATGAGGGCACCAGCTTGCCCAAAAAACAACAAGGGTGAATTTCGATTTTATTTCATTTAAATTAATGGTATTTCCTGCCAAATCAGTCTCAATTATATTCGGTGCCTGATTCCCCGGTGCTAATTTTTTAATGGTATTCAGCCTTTCTTTCAGCGAATTTGAATCTTCTGGCATATCGCAATTTTCAGGATTTGATAACCAATCAGCCATATGATTAATCACTTTATTAAAGCCATAATTCTCAAATCCGTTGATCAGGTAATCAATCACAAAATTATGAATTTCAATATTTGATTTGGAATGGGAAAGTATAATATTGACTGCTTTGATAAATTCATCCTCTAATTGATCTTTGCTTAAATTTTGGTTCTGATAAAGTGAAAGATAGGATAAAATCGTGGAGGTGATCACGTTGCTTCTAAGTAAGGATTCATTATCAAATTTTACAGATTCGAAATAATGTTCCCTTAAATACATTTGCTGCTGTTCGGGATTGAGATCGGGGAGTAGAAGTGGCTTTTGTTCCATGGCAATTAATGCGGCGGCATAAGTATCTTTATTTAGGTAAAGCAGATCACGCGTGAACTCCGACAATCCTTTCTGAATACTATTGAATTCTGATGAAATTGTTTTAAAAAAAACATCGGTTTTTGGATAATACATCAGAACCGGTTGCAGTAATTCCAGTCGATACTGATCGTAATTTTTGCGCAGGAGGTATTTATAATAAGTTTTATTCTCAACTGATTCTTTAACAACAATGGAGTTAATCGGGTCACTCACATTACTTTCAAAAATTATATTTTCATAATTGAAAAGCAGGTCCAGTTTTTTATTGTTTGCAAAAAACAATCGGTACATTCCATTGGGTTGATCCTGACTAAATAAAAATTGAAAATTCCCGTCGCGATCAGTCAGGGTCGAATCCAGAATATCAAGTTTATCTCCATAAACACTGCTCAGAAAAACCTGAGCAGAATTATAATTTTTGATGTTTCCTTGTATTTTATATTCTTTAGCTGAAAGAAAAAAGGGGATTATTATGAATACGAAAAGTGTAATTTTTTTCATGATATTTTTAAATTATTGTCATTACAAATATTGTAAAATTTAATGGAGTTCGAAAGATTTTTCATTCGATATGTTTCTTCAAGATGACATTTTTTATAAGAGGGAATCCAAAAATATTATTCTAAATGTTTTTTAAATAATCTTTTTCATGGGCTATCTTTTCAAACAATTCTGCAAGTTCGCTTTTTCTGATTTTAAGGTTTAATTGCAGTGTCTTGTTTTTTGTGTCAATCGCATCGAATTCATGCTTTGCTTCTGTTGCTAATTTATATGAACGATCTAAAATCTTGGTAAGCTCTGCCTTATTCTTTTTCCTCGTTGATTTATTAAATTCATTTACATAGGTATTGTATAATTCTATTGCACTGAGCTCAATTTCCAAGGCCTGGTTAAATTTATCCCCTTCCAAATTATCAAGATGGATTTGAAGATTGCGGGATAGGAATTCAAGCTGATTCTGAATCAAATTGTTTCCACGGCCAAGTAATTGGATTCTTTTAATAGAGTTTTGCAATCTATTTATTTCTGTTATATAGGGTAATTTTCCAATTAAATCTTTATAGTTGGATAGCTCCTCCGTAACTTTATCAAAACGACTTTGATCAAAATCTCGGTAACTGATTAAATTTTCCGATAATTGCCAGATAGGATCAAAAGGCATGTGTGTTTTAATAAATTCAGAAGGCTTAACTTTATAATATTCGGGTGAAAATTTCTTAACGTAATTCGATTTGTTAAGTTTTGAATTAGAACTCTTGACTTGAAAGTATCCCGCAGCCCATGTTGGGTCAAAAAGATACCAATTCTCTTTTATTTTGACTGCGTTCCAGGCATGTCCTGATGAGGTAATCACCTGTTCATTTTGACGGGAGTAGCCGGAAATTACATAAGAATCAAAACCTAATTTTATTGCCAACTCGCTAAAAATTTCTGCAAACGCCTGGCAAACACCACGCTTTTTTCGCAGGGCATCATTGATAAGTGCTTGATTGGATTCATATAGTAAATCCCTGTTTAAATCTTCAACAGCATAGTCAATATTTGTGGCTATCCAATAAAAGGCCCCTTTTAATTGATCCTCCGGATGTTTAAATTCAGATCTGATATAGTTGGCAACAGATTCGGTAGCTGTTGATTTAGATTTTGGTATTTTGTTAATAATAGGGGCAATATTTTCGAAAGCACTTTTTTGTGAGAAACAGGGAATTGATAAAAACAAAATTAGAATTATTATAATCGGCCTCATAATTATCTTTAAAAAGTAATAACGTCGAATTTAGTAAAATCTTTTTTGAACTTACGAATATTAACTTCTTTTATCAACGACCTCTCCTATAAAAAGTGGTTTTCCTTTTTAGACGCAATGAATTGCTTTTTATTGTAGTGCATTTATCTTGCAAAAAAACAATATTTTTGCCACTTGAATCAAAAATATGATGACTGAAAAATATACGGCCAAAATTTCAAAAGAGCTTGGAATTACAGAAAAGCAAGTTTCAGCAACTTTATCCTTACTCGCAGAGGGAGCAACCATCCCATTTATTGCGAGATATAGAAAAGAGAGAACAGGAACACTTGATGAGGTTCAAATTGCCAACATTCGTGATCGGGAACAACAATTGCTTGAATTGGATAAACGAAGGGATGCCATTCTGGTTTCAATTGAAGAACAGGGCAAACTCAGTGACGAGTTAAGGTTGCAAATTGAGCAGGCAGAAACCATGGCTGAGCTTGAAGACTTGTACTTACCTTACAAACAAAAGCGCAAAACGAGAGCGAGCATAGCCATAGAAAAGGGATTAGAGCCACTGGCACAATTGATATTGCAACAAGATTTTATCGACTTGACTTTAAAAGCGGAAGCATTTATTGATGAAGAAAAAGAAGTGAATTCACTGGAAGATGCTTTGGCCGGGGCGAGGGATATTATTGCCGAATGGGTCAATGAAGATCAGACTGCCAGAAAGAGAATCCGTGGTTTATTTCAGAAAACGGCCATCATCAGTTCGAAAGTTGCAAAAGGAAAAGAAGAAGCTGCCGCGAAATATCAAAATTATTTTGATAGTAATGAAAAAATCATGGAAGCACCTTCACATAGGGTACTTGCAATGTTTCGTGGAGAAAATGAAAAACTTTTAAAATTAAAATTAGTTGCAGATGAGGAGGTGGCTTTTGAATTATTGAAACGCATTTTTATAAAAAATAATAGCGAATCAGCCTTACAAGTGAATTTGGCAATGCAAGATAGTTATAAGCGTTTGCTGGCACCCTCGATGGAAACTGAAATTAGGAATCAGGTTAAAGAACAGGCTGATATAGGTGCCATTAAAGTTTTTGCTGAGAACTTAAGACAATTATTGCTTGCCCCTCCAATGGGACAAAAAAGCGTGTTGGCCATTGATCCGGGGTTTCGAACCGGCTGCAAAGTAGTTTGCCTCGATCAACTCGGAAATTTGGTCCATAATGAAACGATTTACCCACATCCTCCTCAAAATGAAAAAAATCAGGCGATGCATAAAATTGCCAGTCTGGTAAATGCTTATAAAATTGAGGCTATTGCCATTGGTAATGGAACTGCAGGGCGTGAAACCGAGGACCTGATACGAAGGGTTCACTTCGACCGTAAACTGGTTTCTGTGATGGTTAATGAAAACGGGGCATCCGTTTATTCAGCTTCGGCTGTTGCAAGAAAAGAGTTCCCCGAATATGATGTAACCGTGAGGGGTGCTGTTTCAATTGGCCGTCGACTCAAGGATCCGTTGGCTGAATTGGTGAAAATAGATCCTAAATCAATAGGAGTGGGGCAATATCAGCATGATGTCAATCAAAGCGAATTGAATAAATCGTTAACCGACGTAGTGGAGAGTTGTGTTAACTCAGTCGGGGTAGAACTGAATACAGCCAGTGAGGAATTGCTCTCACACGTTTCCGGTTTAGGGCCGGGACTGGCGAAAAGTATTATTGAATACAGAAAAGAAAATGGAGCTTTCAAATCAAGAAAAGAATTATTAAAAGTATCCCGATTCGGACAGAAAGCATTTGTTCAGGCTGCCGGTTTTTTAAGAATTCGTGATGCCGAAAACCCATTGGATAAAAGTGCCGTGCACCCTGAAAGTTATGGGATCGTTAAATTAATGTGCAAGAAATTGGGTTGTACTTTAGAAGAGTTGATGGAGAACGAAGAGATTCGAAAGAAAGTTAATTTGCAGGATTTCGTTACCGATGAAGTCGGGATTCCTACCCTTGAGGACATTATGAGTGAGTTAGGAAGACCAGGTCGCGATCCTCGTCAAAAATTTGACTTATTTGAATTTGCTTCAGGGGTACATTCAATCGAGGATTTGAATGTAGGAATGACATTGCCCGGCGTCGTTACCAACATTACGGCTTTCGGTGCATTTGTCGACATTGGGGTTCACCAGGATGGATTGGTGCACATCAGTAAACTGGCTGATCGCTTTGTAAAAGATCCCAACGAGATTGTAAAACTCAACCAAAAAGTAGAGGTTAAGGTAATGGAGGTTGACATTGCTCGAAAGAGGATCGCTTTATCCATGATTGATTGATATTAATCAAAATTCTTATCGACATTTCTTAATATAATAAAGATAAATTCCTTTGTTTTGTCTGATTCTTTTTAATATGGAATATCAGTACTGAAATTATTGTAATTTTGGATGCTGAAAATCTCTGGGTATTAATTGGACTTAATCATGATGATTCTCAATTGGTATAATGAAAGAAATGAAAATAAAGTCGATCCTATTTTTTAAATATTTCTTCTTTGTCCTATTTATAGGTTATTACGCTAGTATTACATTATTTACACACACCCATATTCAAAATGGTGTAACCATTGTTCACTCTCACCCTTTCAGCAATGGTACTGAAAAAAATCCAGTAAAACATCAGCATACAGCTAATGGGTTTTTGCTTATTCAAGTCTTATCGATTCTTATAACTCTTGTTTCATTCCTGTCTTTTTCAATGGGAGTTTTAATAGCTGTATTAAAAAAATACATTCTTCAAAAGAATGAGGAGAATTTATCCATATGCTTCTATATTTCCTCTAATGGGTTAAGAGCACCTCCTTTGAATATTTACAATTAACATTTTTTGATGCAGTTAGAAAACTAATTGCTAAGTAATCACACTGTGAAATATTAAAAAGGAAAAAATCAATGAAAAAAAATATCTGGGTTTTCATAATTCTGCTATCTTATTCAATAGCAGGGTTCACCCAAAAAAATACTGATGCAAATATAAATGGACATGTTATTGATAAAATAAGTAAAGAACATATCCCTTTTATTAATTTGGTGATAAAAGGGACCACCATTGGTACAGTCACCGATGCAACAGGACATTATTACTTTAAAAACCTTCCTGTTGGAAAT
Source organism: Bacteroidota bacterium (assembly GCA_018816945.1). Taxonomy (NCBI): domain Bacteria; kingdom Pseudomonadati; phylum Bacteroidota; species Bacteroidota bacterium. The sequence goes on from JAHIVC010000024.1 coordinate 84,838, forward strand.
TTTACGTTAATAGTATCAGGGATCGGATATAAAACAAATGAGCGTGAACTTATACTTGTACAAGGTAAAAGCCAAGAGGTTAATTTCGAAATGGAGGAAGACAAAATATTGCTGGAAAGTGTCGTGGTTTCAGCAAATCGTAACGAAATCAACCGTAAAGAAGCTTCATCCATTGTGAATGTTATAACTCCTAAAATTTTTGAAATCACAAATTCTGTTGGCCTTGCTGAAGGATTAAATTTCCAACCCGGATTAAGAGTTGAAACCAATTGTCAGAATTGCGGTTTTCAACAAGTTCGCATTAATGGCTTAGACGGACCTTATACACAAATATTAATTGATAGTCGTCCAATTTTTAGCTCTCTGGCAGGAGTTTATGGTATCGAACAAATACCAACAAATATGATAGAAAGGGTTGAAGTTGTTCGTGGTGGTTCAGCTATTTTTGGTTCAAATGCAATTGCAGGCACAATAAACATTATTACGAAAGAACCGACAAGTAATTCCATAACACTATCGAATACCACAAGGCTGATTTATGGTAAAAAAGCCGACATCAATACATCCTTAAACGCATCAGTCGTTTCGGATGACTTTCGGACCGGTGTAATGGTTTTCGGCTCAACACGACAGAGAAGCCCGTTTGATTATGATGGCGATGGCTTTACAGAAATTGGGAAAATCAATATAAAAAATGTTGGATTTAGAGGTTATTACAGGACTAGCAATTATAGTATATTGACTATTGAATATCATAATTTGGGAGAGTTTCGTAGAGGTGGTAATAATTTTGATCAGCCACCACACGAAGCCGATATCGCCGAACAAATTGAACATAATATTAATACAGGAGGCATAAAATATGACGTCTTTTCTAAAAATAATAAACACCGAATTAATATTTATTCATCTGCACAAAAAATTGACCGTAAAAGTTATTATGGAGCACAAAAGGATTTAAATGCCTATGGAAATACTAATGATAAAACATTTGTCGCAGGACTGCAATATACCTATTCAATAGATACACTACTTTTTATGCCTGCCCAACTAACCATGGGGACGGAATATAGCACCAATGAAATGGTTGATAAAATGTTGGGCTATGATCGAATTATTGATCAGGCGGTTAATACAAAAAGCGCTTTTTTACAAAATGAATGGAAAAATGAAAAAATCAGTATTCTTCTAGGCAGTAGATTTGATAAACATAATTTAATTAAGGACCCAATAATAAGTCCCCGCTTAAATTTTCGTTATAACCCAACTCAATTTATGAATCTAAGGGTAAGTTATTCAAATGGGTTCAGGGCACCACAGGCTTTTGATGAAGATTTGCATGTAACGGCAGTTGGTGGCAATGTTGCTCTCATTCGTCTAGCTTCCAATTTAAAAACTGAAAAGTCGCAAAGTTATAGTGCTTCTCTGGACTTATACAAAACTTTTGGTCAACTTCAAACCAATTTCCTGATAGAAGGATTTTATACCAATTTGGATAATGTGTTTGTATTAGAGGAAATTGGAACGGATGATGAGGGAAACATGATGCTTGAGCGCAGAAATGGTTCAGGAGCTATAGTCCAAGGAATAAACATAGAAGGCAAAGTTGTTCCATCAATAAACCTTCAACTTCAATTTGGAGTTACTTTTCAAAAAAGTGAATACAAAGAAAATCAGCAATGGAGTAATAACGACAATTTAACTCCTCAGAAAAAAATGTTTCGCTCACCCAATAATTATGGCTATTTAACTGTTACTTATCAGGCTATCAAAAAATTAAATATTTCTTTGTCGGGTACATATACGGGAAGTATGTTAGTTCAGCATTTTAAAGGATATGTAACAGAAGATATAGAAAATATAACCCCTAATTTTTATGATTTAAATTTAAAATTTTCGTATGATTTTGAACTTAATAGTAGTGCCAAGTTACAACTAAATGGAGGTGTCAAAAATATTATCAACAGCTATCAAAGCGATTTCGACAAAGGCGAATTTAGAGATTCAGGATACATTTATGGACCAGCGTTACCACGAACATTTTTCTTTGGACTAAAAATCGTGATATAGTTCAAAGAGGCATATTACTAAAAAATGGTTGGTAAAACCTTCTGTAACGTAATATTGATATGTGATTGCTGAAAGTTTTATGAAATTAGTTTTATAAAACTTTTTTAGTATGATGAAAACTTCAAAAAAAGCGTTGTTGGGCCTGTTTTGACGATGACAAGTATTGTTGCTCCTGGCCTTCTTCCTTCATCAATATCATTTTAGGATTTAAATGTTGGAATGACATTGCCCGGCGTCGTTACCAACATTACGGCTTTCGGTGCATTTGTCGAAATTGGGGTTCACCAGGATGGATTGGTCCATATTAGTAAACTGGCTGAACGATTTGTGAAAGATCCAAACGAAGTTGTAAAGCTCAACCAAAAAGTAGATGTTAAAGTAATGGAAGTTGACATTGCACGCAAGCGAATTCAATTATCAATGATTATTGACTAATCCTCTTTATTTTTAATTTGATAAAATATTCCCCGATCCTGTCGAATGGCCTCAACTTTATGATCTGCTTCTAAAACATCAAGATATTTGTTGAGTTCGTTTATGTGAATGCCCAGGATTTTATTTAAATCTGCTAAAGTACAAGGCCGCCTGAAAATGGTTTCAAGTATGGTTGATTCGATATCGTCGCGATATGATGCAATATTTTTTCTTTGAACGGATGCGGCAATGATCTCAACTTGAAGCGGTTTGAGAAAATCCACTATTTTTTGCAATTCCTGTTTGGTTGCCGATCGGATATTTGAAATTGCACCGGGTCGATCCAGGGTATTCAGTTGGATACGGTCGGGTCTGATCCTGATATAAGCATCTTTTAAAAGTTTCAAATCTTCCTGACTGTCATTATAACCTGGGATGATAAATGTTTCAAGCCAGATCTGTCCATTAAATTCATTTCTGAATTGTTCAAGGCCATCAATATATTGACTAATATCCAGTAATTGGTTTGGACGGTTAATCTTTTTGAAAGAATTTAAGGAGGCGGCATCAAGAGAAGGAAGCACTAGGTCAGCTTTCAACAGTTCCAGTCTTACCTGTTTCTGGTATAGAAAGGATCCATTCGTTAAAACTGCAAGTGGAATTTCGGATTTTTTACCTTTAATATATCTTAATACATCACCGATGCGCGAATTAAGCGTAGGTTCACCCGAGCCTGAAAAAGTGATATAATCAGGATCGGGGTTGTTTAGGAAATAGTGATCAAATTCCTTCACAACTTTATCATAAAGGATATATTCTGTACGTTCGGTTGTGAGTTTTGTTGTGGCCCCGCATTCGCAATAAACACAATCCAGCGAACAGACTTTATGTGGCACTAGGTCCACTCCAAGCGACATTCCAAGTCGCCTGGAGGGTACCGGCCCAAAAAGATATTTGTACATAATTCGTATTCTTAATTATAAGCTATTCTGGTTTCTTCATCAGCTAAAGTAGGGGCTATTAATTCCTTCCATTTTTCAGAATTCCAGGTACCGAGTTCCTGATGGGTTATGTAATATTTTTGTGGAATTGGATGTGTTCCCACAACTACTTTCACACCATATTTCTCAGTAATGAATTTTCTAAAGTGGTTAATATTATTGCAAGGAGGATATCCCACAACCATTCCGGTTGCTAAATGGATAACATCAACGCCATTTTTTACCATTTCTTCCGGAGTGTATTCAATGTTTCCACCCGGACATCCTCCACAAGAAGTATATCCAACAATTTCAACATTCTCATTTTTTTCGTAAATGCTGAAAGCACCTTCACGGTTTTTCAATGATTTGAAGCATTTGCCGCCGGCACAACTCTTATAACGGTTGCAAATAACAATTCCAATTTTAGTTGTTTTTTCCATTCGTGTTTTCTTTTTGATAGTTATAAATAATTTCCTCAACCATACTCATTCTAAATCCAATTACTCGACGCAATTGACCCAGTTTTTCTTGGTTTGATGTGGAAACCGGAATACTAAGGGCGTTTTTTAAGTGATCAACAGGTACCTGATATTTTCTTGAAACTTCAATAAGTGTCATGCTTCCGGTCACCTGAATATTTGAAGGGAGTTCCTCATGAATGTCATGTTTGTGTTGAGTTGCGATTTGAGGTTTATCCACTGTTGGTTCGTGAATGTCGCCAAGCTTAATCTCATTATTTATTTCTTTGACCATGTTAACTTCTCGATTCTGATATCTGGTTACCGGAGCTCCAAGATCGGCATTTAAAAAAAATGGGAAGATGGCCAGTATAATTGAAATGACTAATAAAGCTGATGTACAAAATATTCTTAATGCCTTTTTTTTAATTAAAGTTTCATATATTTTGATCATAATTTTCCAATGAAGGATAATATGTAGGATTAATAATCCGATCAAAACAATTCCGAGTATGAAATGAATCTGGCTCCATGCATGACGATCCAGACTAAAGAGGGTAAGTTCATAATTTTCACCCAATTTATCCCATTTTTCCTGACCGGTAAGCAATATATACTTTACCAGGAACCCGATACCCAGAATGGCCATCATGGCAACGAGCATAACGGCATCGATTACAAGATTTACTTTTGCTTTTTTCACCTGTTTATTTTTGATTTCTTTAATTGGTTCAGATAGCATGTCCATAAATAATCATAGGTATTTTGTTTCGACAATGTAATTATTGCTATTTCATTTTATACTCAGTTAATCTTAATCATTTTATTTGATCCAAAGCATGTTTCAAGTCATCTATTAAATCTTCCACATCTTCAATTCCAACGGAGTATCTGACTAAACCGTCAGTGATGTGGGCCGCGAGTTTATCAGCTTTTGATACCCCTGCGTGGGTCATTGAAGCTGGATGTTGAATCAATGTTTCTACTCCACCCAGAGAAACTGCCAAGGTTGCAAGGTGAACATTGTCCATTAACGTGGAGCCGGCTTTATATCCTCCTTTCAGCCCAAAACTGATCATGCTCCCAAAGCCACTCATTTGTTCTTTGGCTAATTCATGTTGGGGAAATGATTTTAATCCCGGGTATTTAATCCATTCAACTTTTGGATGATTTTCAAGAAATTCAGCTATTTTCATCGCACTTGCCTGGGCTCGGTCAATTCGTAAGGATAAAGTTTTCACCCCCCTGATAACCATAAATGCCTGATGCGGATCCATGTTTCCGCCCATGTAGATCATCGCTTTACGGATAGTGTTATAAAGCTTTTCATCTTTGGCAACAATGATACCTCCTACGATATCAGCGTGACCGTTAATAAATTTAGTAAGTGAGTGAAGTACGATGTCAGCACCTAAGTTCAAAGGCTTTTGAAGATATGGGCTGCAAAAAGTATTGTCAACGCAAACAAGGATATTGTGCTGATGTGCAATTTCTGAAACTTTTTTAATGTCGGTAAGCTGAATAGTTGGGTTGGCCGGGGTTTCAAGATAGATTAATTTTGTTTTTGGTTTGATTGTCTTCTTAAGAAGCTCTATGTCGGAAGTATCAATATAGGAATACTCGACCCCAAATTTTGAAAAGTGAGTTTCCATTACGCCCCTGCTGGGGCCATAAACAGCACCTGTGCTGATCATGTGATCGCCTTGGGCCAAAATACTCATGTACACCGTTGAAACTGCCGCCATGCCTGATGATAAAGCAATTCCACGGTATCCGTTTTCGAGTTCTGCAATTTTATCTTCCAATACACCAATGGTAGGATTTCCGATACGGGTATAGATGAACCCTTTTTCTTTTCCTGCAAATAAATCGGCACCATGTTGTGCATTTCTGAATGAAAAAGTTGAAGTTTGATAAATGGGAGTAACAGCACTTCCAAATTCATCCTGATAATCTCCTGCATGGATCAATTTAGAATTGAATCCCATATTTTTTGTTTTCATAATGTAAAAATTGTTTTTAATTAGTTTATTGATTTTAATGTTATTTCGTTTTCTTTAATATTTAGTTCTTTGGCAATGACCGGGCATTTTGCTTTTAATAAAAAGAAAATCGGACGCTTACTATCTGATAAACTTTCGAAATTTCCCTGACCTTTGCTTATAATAAATTCAGCTTTGTCGAAACGGTTTAAGAAATCGGCATTACATATTTTGAGTAGGGTTACCGGAGCTGTACTCCCCGATGAGATAATTTCAGCAACTTCATGCAATCCTGAAGCAATTGCATCTTCATAGGTAACATCATTAATGATTGGGATTTCCCGAACTACAAATGTGACAGGCTTGCCCAATTCTTCAATTAAAATTTTATCGAAAACGGATTCGCCTGCATTATCACCAAGATAAAGAACAGAATCGGCCCTGTCGAGTTTGGCGACAAATTTGTCAAAATCCAGAATGGCAAAATCCTGTTGTAATATTTGCTTTAGATCTTCCTTGATATTAAAAGTTTTGTTAACGCCCAAATCAATCACATTGCCTGCAATGGCAATTCTGATCGCGGTCAATAATGGGTTTTTTGATTCCCAAACCAACCTTTTTAATTCCGGGTATAAAGCGAGTGCTTCGTTGATATTTGCTTTTTTAATTTTTTTATATGGATCGCTTATACCCGTTATGTTTTTAATTTCCTGATAAACAATCATACCCATTTCAGGTGGGGTTTGATCTAAAGAAAATCCTTTTATTGCGCATCCAACTTTATCGAGTATCTCTTTGATCAGGCTTTCGTCTTTAGTAATAAATTTACCTGCTCTCATTGCTTGCGACATAAAACAGGGTATGCACTCAAGATATGTTTTCATCGTTTTTGTTAGAGATTAATTACCATGCCCGTCTTTAGTTGTTTTATCTTAAATACATTGTAAAAAGCTGTTAAAGCAGGCAGCCCTGTGCAGTGTGAAGGATAAATATGTTTTATTTTTTGTTTCTTGAAATACTGTATGGTTTGCTTTGTTTGTTCATCAATCACATTAAGGTGAAATCCGCCGATCACTGCAACAACCTTATCAATTCCGGTTACTTCTTTTGCATAATCGATGATGTTGCATATGCCTGAATGCGCACAACCTGATACAACTATTAATTCGTTCTCCTGAATAACTACCAAAGCCGAATCATCAGGTACAAAATCATCAATCTTATGCTCATCAATAAAAGGGGTTTTCTCTGATTCAAAGGAATTAATTCGTGGAACTTCCCCCAAAAATATCAGATTGTCTGTAATATAGTATGGCTTTCGGGTATTGATCAATTTGAACTTTTTGTTTAATTCAGAATAGCACAAACTTAAACCGATATATTGATGATCTAGTTTTCTGTAACGTTTGATAAAAGCATAAGGATGACAAATCAGGTTTTTATTTTTCAGGTAACTTAATCCATCTCCATGGTCCCAGTGCCCATGACTTAATACCACATTTTCAACATTATCCAAATCAATATCAAGTTTTTCGGCATTCTTTAGAAAAACATCTGAATGGCCGGTATCAAATAATATTATGGTATTACAATGTTCTATAAAATAGGATAACCCATGTTCTGCAAGAAAATTACCAGATGCAGTATTCTCAGTTAAGACTGTTAGCTTCATCTTTAAATAATTTTTGTCTATTTTATTTGTTCACCGTTTTTTTTTCAATTTCGTTGATGATTTTTTCTGCTGCTTTAATCAAGATCGTTTTTGTAGGGGCTGGTGTTAATAATGGATGTGATCCAATTTGAAACGAAATTAGTTCATATACTGTTACTCCTTTTTGAATTGCCAAACTGATGGTATTAATGATTTCACCTGAAGATTTTCCTCCCCATACCTCACCACCAATGATTGAACCATCGTGAGGCGAGGCATAGAGTTTCAATGTTAATGGTGAAGTGTTTTCAAAGGTTCCGGGGTGCATGTCAAAATCACTGAATTTTGAGCTGATGTATTGAATATTCCCTTCTTCTGCATTGCTGTCATTAACTCCCGCTGAGGCCATGGCAATCCCGTTTATTTCGGTTGAAAATACAGCCAGGGTTCCCGTAAAGGATTTCCTGATTTTAATACCGAACAGGTTATGGCCCAATACGCGGGCTTCAGCAGTTGCAGTTGATGCCAGCATGATATTGTCAATTCTACCAGTTAAAAACCCAATGGTTTGCGAACAATCTCCAACGGCACATATATCTTTAATTTTGGTGCGTTCGTAATGATCAACAATAATTGCCCCTGCTTCATTTATTTCAAGTCCTGCATTTTTTGCCAAATCGGTATTTGGCTTATAGCCGATGGCCATAATTACGGCGTCGCATTTTATTTCTTCCCCGTTATTCAAAATAACGGATGTGGCAATTCCATCCGTGCCAATTATTTTATCGACTTGTCTTGAGGTTAAAACATTAGCCCTGGTTTGTTTAAGCGCATCTGTAGCAATTTGACTTAACTCTTTTGAAAAGGCTTTAGAAAAACAATTAGCTTCACTTTCAATGATAGTAACTTGTTTTTCAGGATGCATTGAAAGCTGCTCTGTTACTTCGGCCCCGATAAATCCCCCTCCAATTACAACGATATTTTTTTTTGATCTTAGTTTTTCAAGGATTTCTTTAATGTATTCATAACTTTTTTTTATGTAAAAAACATTTTCAAGGTTATTTCCTTCAATAAAGCTTGGGATTACGGCTATCGATCCTGTTGCAAAAACCAGTTTTTTAAAACGATATTCATTTCCTGTTTTTGTAGTGACTGTTTTTGTATTCAAATCAACATTGTTAACGGTGCCTTTTACAACTTCTCCTCCCAAATCAATGAATGGTTTTGGACCCATTACATTTTTTTCAACATCATCAAGCCTGTAAAAAACATAAGGAATTCCACAAGGAACCAACCCTTTCTCTTCTTCTTTAAACATTAACATGGATTTATCCGGGTATTGTCCTTTTGCCGTAACACCGGTTATAATCCCGGCAGGTCCTGCACCGATAATGATAACATCAAATTCTTTCATGCCTATAATCTTGCTAAAACATTATTATTATATGCGTTAAATGCTTCTTTTATTGTCATGTCACCTGCACCAATATAAATTATGATGCCTGCTTTTTCTAGAACTGTGGCCGCGTTTCCACCAGGCCCATTGCCTGTTATGAGGATGTTGGCACCCAGTTCAAATAATTTTTGTGAGGTTTTTGGACCGGCCCCATGTGCCTCATTTTCTATCGATCGATTATCGAAGTGTGTAATTTCTTTCGTTTCTTCATCATAAACAAAGATGAATTCTGTTCGGCCAAAACGAGGATCCATTTGTGAATCCCATGCTGTACCTTTAGTTGTAAATGCTATTTTCATGGTTGTTTTTTATCTATTATTGATTTGCTAATTCTTTAACTTTATTCCAACAATTTGTAAGTTGGATACTTAATTCCTCGTGATCGTATTCAACAATGGTTTGTCCAATTGTCATGGCTTTTGTGAAGTTTTCATTATACGGTAAATTGGTCAGATGAAAAATATTTTCCTTGTTTAAAAAAGCCGAGATTTCAAGACTGATTTTCGGATTAATGTCAGATTTATTAATGATGCAACCTGCTTTGATCTTGAATTTTTTTACTAATTCATAAACCCGTTTTAAATCATGTAAGCCAGAGATGCTTGACTCTGTTACCATTACCACAAAATTTGCCCCCGATAAAGAGGAAACAACCGGACAACCAAGTCCAGGAGAGCCATCAACTATTACAAAAGCTTTGTTTGTCATGGTGGCAATACGCTTGGCTTCATTTTTTACTTTGGCCACCAATTTCCCTGAGTTGTCGGCTCCAATCCCAAGTCGGGCGTGGACCATTTTACTTCCGGTTTTTGTTGTGGAGATATAACATTTTCCTACATTCAGTGTTTCATTTGTAATAGCTTGAGCCGGGCAAATTCGGGCGCAATAGCCACACCCTTCACAATTTAATTGATCAATAGAATATTGATCATTTTTTAAGGAAATGGCTTCGAACCGACAAATTTCCGCGCATGCTCCGCAGAAAGTACACTTAGCCTGATTTATTTTTGCCAATTCACCACTATAAAAATCTTCTTTATTTGCAAAATCCGGATTCATCAGCAGATGCAGATCCGCGGCATCCACATCGCAATCGGCAACAACAACATCTTTACCCCCTAGATAAGCAAAAGATGCAGTAATGGAAGTTTTGCCGGTTCCCCCTTTTCCTGAAATAATTACAATTTCTTTCAAGATAAACCTCCATTTCTGTAATTATGGATGAATTGTTTAATGCTTTCAAGTTCTTGTTTAAATACAGGATGTTTTTCGTAAATGAGTTCTCCTCGAGAATAAAGTTCTGCAATGCGCCTGTCATTTGGGATTCTTGCTATTACGGGAATAGATTCTGTTTTGCAATAATTTACTACCTCACTATTCCCTATTCCATCACGGTTGATGACGACCACAAAATCTTTTTCAAGTTCTTCCATCGTATCAATTGCCAGTTTTAAATCATGAAAGCCAAATGGGGTTGGTTCTGTTACAAGAATAATAAAATCGGCATCTTTAGTTGCTTCAATCACAGGGCAGGAAGTTCCGGGAGGTGAGTCATATATTTTTAGGATCTCTTTTTCAAAATGCCGATCAACATATTTCTGAGTTTGCGAAATGAGTGGAACTGCTTGTTCCTGCCCAATATCCAGCCTGCTTTCGATAAAAGTCAATTCTTCTTTTTGAAAATGTTTAAGTTCACCCATTTTCTGTTTTTGCATGGGTAAAGCATTTACCGGGCAAAGTTCAGAACAGGCATAACATGCATGACATAATTCAGGGAATACCATTATTTGAGGTCCCAACTGTATAATCGCGTGGAAATTGCAAACTTGCTGACAAAGCCCACATAAGGTGCATTTATCTTCGACCCAAGCAGGATGCATTTTATATTTATGTTCCTGATGGATTAAATTAGCATCAATGAACAAACCTGAATTGGGTTCCTCAACATCCAGATCAACCAAGACTATCTTCTCCTCTTTGGCCAGATAATGAGCCAAATTAACAGATAAAGTTGTCTTACCTGTTCCTCCTTTCCCACTGGCAATTGCTATTTTCATTTATTTTTGAGTATGGTTTGATCCGGGATGTTACCCTCTTTAAAATGTTTTTCAATCCATCCCGATTTGGTATTGTCCTGATGGTCAAAATACTTTACATAAGGTTTAATGTCGAGCAGGGGAGTGCCATCGAGTATATCAACTCCGGTGAAAAATATCATGTCATTATCTGTTTTTTTGATTTTAACAATCGAGAATCCAATTTTGTTGGGCCGATAGGGGCTTCTAATCGCAAATATGCCATGTTCTTTGTCTTCAAGATAGGGTTTTGCGATCATTTTTACTTCCTTGCATTGATGAAAATAATAAATCAAAATGGCATGACTAAAACCATCCAGGTCTTTTAAACCAGCGGAATATTCTTCAAAAATCTTACATGAAGCCTCGATTGTTTTTCCAAAAGAAGCCTGGATAGGGATGTCTTTTTGTTCCTTGAATGGTGTATTAATAACCCCTATCTGACTGAACTCAATTTTTTTCATCAATTAATGATCACAAAGATTATCACCGGTTTTAAGTTGGTTATTTAAAAGATTTTCAACCAATTGTTTTGGAGAACCATCCAGAACGCCCATGTGAACTTCAATATTATTTTGTGCAAAAAGCGTCTGGGCTTGCTGCCCCATTCCTCCTGCGATAATTACGTTTACTCCCTGATCAGCTAGAAATTTTGGATACACACCGGGTTGATGTACAGGAGGAGTCAATATATGCTCATCGATAATGGTATTGTTTTCTACTTCAACAATTGCAAATTTTTCGCAGTGGCCAAAATGTGCTGTCAATTGGCCATTTAATGTTGGAATTGCAAATTTTCTTTTCATTCTTTTTGTTTTTAGGTGATTTGTTATGGATTTAGTAATTCCTCTCTGATCATTGTTTTATCGCAATTTGGGCATTTTAAGGTTGTGCATTTTATGTCTTGCTGATGTGGGATTTTTGTTCCACATTTGGCGCAGATACAAAAGCCCCCGGTTCCAAAGCCTCCTCCTTTGTTACGTCCGCGTCCTCCACCTTTGCCCAGGCCTTTTCCTGAGCTAATGCCATTATTTTTATGTTCTTCTGAATTAATCATAATAATTGGTGTTTAAATTTATTAAGGTAGACCTCTTTCGGCCTGCCTCGACTTTAGCTTTTTTTATTTAATTGAGATAGCTGATCCTCAATATTCAACAATTGTTCTTTTAAAATTTTGATTTCATTTTCGAGCAAAGTATTATTAGATATATTCGGAATGTCTTCCTGATAATATCTCCGGTTTCCTGCTCTGTATCCTTCTCTGAAGTTACGGCCGAATCCCTTATTTCTCCTGAATCCTCCACCAAAACCAAATCCTTGGTTTGTAAATCCCGGTGCTTCATTCCCGCGGCAATAACCTAATTGTCGCCCAGTCATTGGACCCGTTCCTGCAGGTCCTGTTTTGTCACCTCGTGGCATAATTACCTCCTTTTTTAAAGTTTTTGTTAGAACAACAACGACCATGTCCAAACCCACCGGCCAGGTTTAATAAGTTTTTCGAATGACATGCAGGGCATTCAGTGATTGTTTCACTGAAATCCATATTGAACATATGGCCACAATCTTGGCAATGGATAATGTTCTTTCGAAAATGAACATTTCCTCCTTCAATTACCAAAAATCTTCCTTGGACTAGAAATTCAGCTGCTTTTTTTCTGGCTTGTTCAATTAAGCGTGTAAACGTTGATCTGGAAATTTCCATTTCATCTGATGCGTCAGCATGTGATAAACCAAGTTGGTCAGCAAGTCTTAGTGCTTCAAATTCATCAAGGCTCAGTGAAATTTGTTCTGAAGACATTCCTCTGATTCCAACCGGTTTAAAGGCAGAAAAGAGGGGTGGTTCATGCACAATTCGATTGCTTTTTGGTCTGGTCATGGTTGTTGAGAATTGAATTATTATACAAAAGTAATGAACATACGTTCATAATGCAAGTGTTTTCCCAAATTTATATAAGCTAATATATGTTGCGTATTACTTCCTTACAGATAAGGAATATATATCCCCATATTAAATGGGTATGTAAACCATGAACTCAAATAAACTATCCCAGGCAATTTTAAAATTTTACTTTAAGTGTGTTACCTACTTTAATTTAGGTGATTTGCCTAAATTTTTTTAAAAGTCTTCCCATATTTTTGATGATAACTGGAGTTATTAATCATAGAAGTCAAAATGCACGATAGAAAGTAAAATTTCTAGCAAGGTTTTACAATTTTATTGACAGGCTTCATAAATTAAAAAATTATGAATAGCGTAAACAGGTTTGGGCCTAAGTTCGAGGTTGATTCTTATGTGAACGAAAGCGAGATTTTGCAATTAGAAATGAAGTCTTTAGACAATCGTGGGATGAATTATGAAATTTATAGTAAAGGTTTTCTTGTATATTATTTTAAGAGAATCGAGGGACAAACCTTGCAACTTTTTTGCTGTACCAGTAAAGAATCGTATTATCTTTCAAATGATACAAGTATGAGTTCACAAAATGATAAGGTTGGTTTACTAGATTGGCTGTTTACTTAATCAAAACTCATTAATAACGTAAATCTGATTTAAAAGCTTTTATCTGCATCATAAAATATTCCAATGCAGATTTAGATAGTGGATTTTCTCAATCCATTTGCTCCTAATGTTATGGTATGCGAATGAAAAGGATTGATCATTCACTTCTTTATGCTAATAGTTCAAAAGCTTGAAGAATAGCTAATCCAGATCTTTCTCTTGAAAACGGTGTGCTTCATAGAGTAATAATTCTAATAAATTCCATGAAAGTGGATCACCTTGCATGTCGCGTTCAGGATGCCATTGAACACCCATTAAAAAAGATTTCCCTTCAGGTTCTTCCCATTCAATACCTTCAATGATTCCATCTAGTGTAGATCTTGCAGAGACCCTTAATGATTCTCCCAGTTGGTCGATAGCTTGATGGTGGGCGGTAGTAACATTTCCACTCGTTACGTTCGTAGTCCATGCCAATTTAGTGCCGGGTTCAATAGTAACTCCATGAAGACCTTTTCTTTGGCTGTGGTTGACAATGGTGTCAACATCGGTCGGGATATCGATTATTAAACTACCACCCATGGCCACATTGATCATTTGTTGGCCACGACAAATGCCCAAAATAGGCATTCCCATCTCCAACGCTTTTTTAATTAATGCAAGCTCAAGGGTATCTCGTCTAAAATCAATTTGGCCACAGCGGGCAGTGTCCGATTCCTTTCCATACAGGCCCGGGTAAATGTCAGATCCTCCTGTGATGATTAATGCATCACAGCTATCCAGTTTGGCTAATGCTTCATCCAATGAACGAGTGTACAATTCAACGACTTGGGCTGTGGAATCAGCAGAAGCAATCCAAGTGTAACAATTTTTGTTGGTTTTAGAAAGAGCGATGGTCAATGTTTTTTCGCTTGGACCGGAACAAGAGATTAGCAGAACCAAAATGAATAAATAAGGAATAAATTTAATGTGTGTTTTCATGGCTAGGATTTTTTGACAAATTATAAAAATTTGTTTTAACAAAAACAGTTGTACCGAAAAATAGGACCATCAGCTCAAATAATAATTCTTACATAAATAATGATAAGCCTCTGAAAATTCATTGTTTTCTTCTCGAAGATAAATTTCCATTTCTTCAAGTTTGGATTTATAAAAACTAAATTCCATCAAAACACGATTGACCTCTTTTGTAGCTTTTGGCCTTATCTTTAATTGTTTGTTTAGGTAGATATTTTCAATTAAGGCTATGTCTTTAAAGTGTTTACTCTCTGTATAAGGTAGAATTATACACGCTTTTCCTTTTGGTGTCAATAAATTTGCAATGCCATGAGCCAGTTCTTCATAACTGAGTTCGCCGGTATGTTTTGAACGTGTTTTATTTTTGTATGGAGACTTTAATGAGTCAATAAAAAAAGGGGGGTTACTCACAATTAAATCGTATTTCTTAGATTCTGATTTGCAAAAATCATTGAGTGAATAATGTTTTGCCATGATTTGATCTGCCCACTTTGATTTCTGAAAATTATAATTGGCTTGATCGACTGAATTTTTGTCGATATCAATGGCTTGAATTTGGGCTTTTGATCGTTGGGCAAGCATGAGCGAGATAACCCCAGAGCCTGTCCCAATTTCTAAAATATTATTTGCATCCTTAATTTCGGTCCAAGCTCCCAATAAAACGGCATCAGTTCCCACTTTCATGGTCGACTGATCATCTTCAATACTGAATTGTTTGAATTGGAAAGACATTATCGATGTGTTTATGTGTTCAGGTGTTCAAGTGTTCAGATGTTTAAAGGCTCAGAAGCTCAGTAGTTACAGTAAATCAACAATTGTATTTCCATTGTATTTCAATGTATTACAATCGTATTACAATCATATTACCATTGTATTACTATTGTATAACCATTGTATTACAACTGAATCAACACAAACTGACAATTACAAATAAATGTCTATCAACCCATCCGGTGCTTCAATATCAATACGTTTTTTTTCTCGGTCCACATCTATGATAATCTCGTCAGTAATGGGGATCAGTATCTCCTCATCGTCAAAAGTAATCTGCAGAATAGCTTGGTATGTCTGGTCAAGCACCGTTTCTACTATCCCTACAAAACCGTGTACTTTATCGTAAACTTCATATCCTGTAACCTCATGAAAATAGAATTTATTGCCTTTAAGTTTAGGCAAACTGCTAAGCGGAAGATAAAGCGAACAACCTTGGAGCAATTTGGCAACATCTGTGTTGTCAATATTTTTAAATGCAACATTGGCTTTATTGTCTGTAATTACAATTTCTTCTATTGGATAATTAACCAATTGATCTTTAATCGCAACACCTATTTCTTTTAAATTTTTATAATAGCTTGGATTGTCTGTGTCGAGTTGAATTCGAAGTATGCCCTTATTCCCAATTGTTTTTACAATATATCCTAAATAATAATGATTACTTATATCCATTTTTTTTGGTTTAAAAGTACAAAAAAAAAGGCCGAATGTTTACATCCGGCCCATTCTGAAATTTAACAGTGTTTATTCTGCTTTTGTTTCTTCCGATTCTTCTTTTGCTTCTTCAGCTAAAGGTTCTTCGACAACAGCTTCCGTTGCAGGTTCAACAACTTCCGCTATCGGTTCAACAACTTCTGCAACTGCAGGAGTTTCTTTTACTACTTCAGCTTTAGGTTCTTCAACAACTGTTTCTACTACTTCTTCAATTACCTCCGGTGCTTCTTCTTCAATTTTAGCAGGTCGGGATGCAGCTATTTCAGCAGCTCTTTTCTTTGCTACCTCGGCAGCTCTTTCTTCTTTAATTTTCACTTCAGCTTCGTGACGGACTTTAAGTTCGTCTTTGCTTAACGATTGGGTTTCTTTTAGCTTCCCTTCAACTTTAGCTTCTTTTTCTTTCAGCCAAATTTGAAATTTTGCTTCTGCTTGTTCTTCGGTCAATGCGCCTTTTGTTACACCTTTCATCAAGTGATTCTTGTAAAGAACCCCTGTGTAGGATAAAATAGCCCTGACAGTGTCAGTTGGCTGAGCGCCTTTATTTAACCAAGCTACTGCCTGATCGATATCAATACTGATATCAGCTGGTTGTTTAATAGGATTGTAGGTGCCAATTCTTTCAATGTATTTTCCGTCCCGTGGTGCACGACCATCCGCGATAACGATGTGATAGAAAGGCATTCCTTTCTTTCCGTATCGTTGTAATCTAATCTTTGCTGGCATAAATCTTTAATTTTAAATGAGATATAATGTTTTTTAAAAATGGCTGCAAATATCCGATTATTTTTTGAAAAATAAAAGCTTTAATAGTTTTTAGTTTATTATTACTTAAACAGATCTGTTAGCTTATTGGTCTCTTTATCTATAGAATTGAAGATAGCAGCCATCTCAAGCTTGTTTTCTGTTCCAAATTCTATCAATCTTTGTTTTATTTCTTTTAACTTATTTTCTTCCAAATTGAGTTGGATTTTCCAGATATCCGGAAATTTGATGAGCATTTCTTTATCTTTTTTAAAAAATGAAATTTGTTGTTCAGTACTTTGATAATTGCGCAAAAACTTTGAAATATCTGGGTTTTTAAGGCTGATATTGTCCAAAATCAATGCAAAATCATTTGATTTGTACTTAATTTCGTTTTCAGGATAAAGCTGATCGTGTATTTTCTCTGCCAGAAGTAAGCTCGTTGTTTTCATACAGCAAAAATAGTTTTTCCTTTCCATTAAGCCTCAATAGCTTCCGGATTCAATCATTTAAACTTTACACATTTTATTAACATTGGGATTTTTACCTAACTTTTTGGCTAATTTTACAAGTCCTAATTGACTATCTTTCATTCGAATAATTGTTGTTGTTTTATGCCTGATTTCACTCATTTACACGTACATACCCAGTATTCTATTTTAGATGGAGCTGCGAAAATAAGCAGTTTGATTGCCAAAGTGAAAGAAACCGGGATGGATTCCATTGCAATTACCGATCATGGTAATATGTTTGGCGTGTTAAAGTTTATGAAAGAGGCCAGACAGCATAAAATAAAACCCATCATTGGTTGTGAAGTATATGTAGCCAAGGAAAGCCGATACGATAAACATGGTACACCGGATCGCTCCGGCTACCATCTGATTTTATTGGCAAAAAACCTTCAAGGATATAAGAACCTAACTAGGTTGGTTTCGTTGGGTTATATTCAAGGCTTTTATTATACTCCCCGAATTGATAAAGAGATTCTGGCACTTTATTCTGAAGGGATCATTGCTTCAACGGCCTGTTTGGGAGGTGAATTACCTCAAGCAATATTGAATAATGATGAAGCACAGGTAGATGCTGTAATGAAATATTTCATTGATATTTTTGGAGATGATTTTTACTTGGAATTACAAGATCATGGACATGAAGAGCAAAAAAGAGTAAATCAGCGTCTTCTGGAACTTGCCAAGAAATTTAACAGAAAGGTAATAGCCACAAACGATGTTCATTTTGTAGATAAGGATGATTTTGATGCCCACCGAATTTTAATCTGTTTAAATACAGGTAAAGATTTGGATGATGTGACAGGTATGCATTATACAGGAAACGAGTACCTGAAAACGCCCAATGAAATGGCTGAACTCTTCAAAGATGTTCCTGAGGCATTGTCCAATACCCGTGAAATAGTTGATAAAATTGAGGATTACGAAATAACAACCAAAAATATTTTATTGCCTCATTTTCCTTTACCCGAAGGATTTGAAACAGAAGATGATTATTTAAGATATCTCACTTATGAGGGTGCAAAAGAAATGTACCCTGATTTAAATGAAGAAGTTACGAAGCGCCTTGATTTTGAACTCAGTGTAATTAAGGAAATGAAATTTCCAGGCTATTTTCTGATTGTGCAGGATTTTATTGCCAAAGCCAGGGAAATGGGGGTTGTTGTAGGCCCGGGTAGGGGTTCCGCTGCAGGTTCGGCAGTAGCATATTGTACCGGAATTACAAATATAGATCCTATAAAATACAATTTGCTTTTTGAGCGATTTCTAAATCCTGACCGGATTTCAATGCCTGATATTGATATTGATTTCGATGATGAAGGTCGTGAGGCGGTATTAAATTATGTAGTCAAAAAATATGGCACCAATCGAGTAGCTCAAATTGTCACTTTTGGTACCATGGCAGCTAAGCTTGCGATACGTGATGTAGCAAGGGTTTTAAAACTCCCTCTGGCTGAAGCCGACAGGATTGCAAAACTTGTTCCGGAAAGACCGGGGATTACCCTAAAACAGGCTTTCAAAGAGGTAAAGGAGTTAGCTGATATAAAACTAAATGGAGATGAACTCTCACGGAAAACCTTAAGTTTTGCACAAACCCTTGAAGGATCGGCAAGACACACCGGAACTCATGCCTGTGGTGTAATAATCGGACCGGATGACTTAATCAATCATGTACCTTTAAGTAATGCCAAGGATTCAGCGCTCAACGTAACCCAGTACGAAGGCAAATTGGTCGAAACTGTTGGCATGCTCAAAATGGACTTTCTGGGTTTAAAAACCTTATCTGTCATCAAGGATGCGTTAAGAAATATTGAAGAAGGCAAGGGCATTATCATCGATATCAATAAAATACCCCTTGAGGATACAAAAACATTTGAACTCTATCAGCGTGGCGATACAATTGGGACCTTTCAGTTTGAATCGGAAGGTATGCGGACTTACCTGAAAGATCTTAAGCCCACAACCATTGAGGATTTGATTGCGATGAATGCCTTGTATCGTCCGGGTCCGATGAGCTATATTCCTGTTTATATTCAACGAAAGCACGGAAAAGAAGTGGTTGAATACCCACATCCCTGGCTCGAAGAAATTTTGAAACCGACTCATGGAATCATGGTTTATCAGGAGCAAATCATGCAGACTGCCCAAATCATGGGAGGATATAGCTTAGGTAGAGCGGATATACTCAGAAGGGCAATGGGTAAGAAACAGACAGATGTGATGGAATTGCAAGAAGTTGATTTTGTGAAAGGTGCTGAAGATAAAGGGATTGATACCGGAACTGCCACTGAAGTTTTTAAAATGATGGCACGTTTCGCCGAATATGGTTTTAACAGGTCCCACTCAGCCGCCTATTCAATTATTGCTTATCAAACTGCTTATCTCAAAGCCCATTATCCTGCCGAATACATGGCAGCAGTGCTCACTCACAATTTAAGTGATATCAAAAAAATCACCTTTTTTATTGACGAATGCAAGCGTCAGGGGATTCCGGTTGCCGGACCAGATGTGAATGAAAGTAAATTGAGGTTCATCGTTAATAAAAATAATGAAATAAGGTTCGGAATGGCTGCCGTTAAAGGAGTTGGTGAAGCTGCAGTTACTGCACTCATCGAAGAGCGAAAGCTGAATGGCCCGTTCAAAGATATTGTGGATTTTGCTACCCGTGTAAATTTAAGGGCCGTGAACAAAAGAAGTTTTGAAGCACTGGCGATGTCAGGTGCTTTTGACTGTTTTAATAGTTCGCATCGGGCGCAATTTTTCTATCGTCAAAATTCGGATGACAGTATTTTCCTTGAAAAAATTATTAAACATTGCGCTGCTATTCAGGAGAGGCAAAACTCTGCACAAGCCTCTTTATTTGGTGATGCGGATGAAATTAGAGTTCCGGCTATAGAGTTGCCCGAATGTGAACCTTGGAGTAAAATTCAGCAGTTGAAACATGAAAGGGAAGTAACGGGTTTTTATATGTCGGGTCATCCATTAGATGATTATAAAAATGAAATCAAACATTTTTGTGATGTAACGATTGGCGACTTATTGGAAAATCTGAAATCGTTTAAAAATCGAAATGTTACCCTTGCAGGAATGGTTACTTCTGCAACTTCCCGATTTACTAAGAGTGGACAACCTTTTGGAACTTTTCAATTAGAAGATTTTGAAGATACCTTTCAAATGGCATTGTTTTCGGAGGATTATTTGAAATACAGGCATTTTTTGGTTGAAGGAAATTATTTATTGATTAAAGCCAGAATTCAAAACCGGTACAACCTCGAGAATCATCTGGAAATAAAAATTACAAGTGTTAGTTTGCTGGCAGAAGCCATGCAAAATAACACGCGCGAGATTACGGTTTTACTTGATAGTGCCAAAGTTGATAAAGATATTATAGCAAAACTGAAATCTCTTATTGTTAAGCATAAGGGAAATATTCCAATACGGATTAAACTGTTTGATCGGGATGAGAATAAAACGATAGAATTAAAGGCAAAAAGTGCAAAGGTTGATGCCTCCGGTTTCTTAAAAGCATTGGAACTTGATGATGGGTTTAATTATAAATTAAATTAAAAAAATCAGCCCCCCTTTTAAATAAATTGTAATTTTGTGAATCATTTATATTAAAAATTTGAATTATGGCATTAGAAATTACAGATGCGAATTTTGAAGAAATTGTATTGAAATCTAACAAACCTGTTATCATAGATTTTTGGGCAGTTTGGTGCGGACCATGTAGAATGGTTGGCCCAATCGTTGAAGAAATTAGTAAAGAATATGAAGGCAAAGCCGTTGTTGGAAAAGTTGATGTTGATAATAATCCCGGCGTTTCAGCCAAATTTGGGATCAGAAATATTCCAACAATTCTTTTCTTTAAAAATGGAGAAATTGTTGATAAACAAGTTGGAGCCGTTCCAAAGCAAGTTATCGCCAACAAATTAGAAGCGTTACTTTAATCCTTGTTATTCTAAAATATGTAAACTAAAACCGGATCAGAATGCTGACTCCGGAATTTGGTTTATTAACCCATTTTTACTTATAGTTGAATTCTGAATTGAATTTTTACTTCTGATTTGGTTGACCCGTCAATTTTTTCACTTCCCGAACCGATACATTCTTTTTTGTTAAAATAGGTGTGTGCAAACTTTAACCAACAACTTAAATGCTTGCTCATTTTATAACTCAGCAAAAGATAAAAATGATTGCCCTTGTCGTAAAAGGAAGGGATACTGAAAGCATATAAAACATCATTTTCATAAGTGTAAATTCTTGACTCAAACCCATCGGTATTAAAATTTGTATATCTGAAAACCAATCCAACCGGGCTGCGGGTTGATGAATATTCAGCTTGTTGGAAAATTAACAAGCCATTTTCGTTTTTCTTAGATGTATTTTTGTAATTAGCCCATTCAAACCTGCTTTTTAAACCAAATTCATCGTTAAGTTTGTAAGTGAAATCCAGCCTTAAACTTTCTTTGATTTCATTAACCAATTCATTGAACCAGTATTCGTTCGACGAATTTACCTGTTTGTTTTTGTGTTTATATCTCAAGTATAATTGCATGCTTTCGGAAAAAGTATGGTTTAGTTGAATGAAATAATCCGTTCCTTTGGAAGGCGCGTTTACTCCACTTTTAAGCCAGGGAAATTGAAAAACATCAGCATATAACCGAATCTGCCATTTGGGGAGAAACCAATTATCGAACCCTAAATATAGTCCTTTTTCATTTTTTGATAATGTACCTTCCGCAAAAGCATTGGAATATAAATTTTGATACTTGTCTTCATAGTTTCTATATAAAAGGCTGATGTTTGAATATGAATCCGGATGAAAGTCCATGCCAGTCAGATAAGCAATCCCTTTATTTTTGCTCATCGAAAATTCACCATAAAAAGAAGTGTTTTTTATAAACCATTTGTAATCCAAACCAATGCAATTATTATTTTTCCCCGAAAAATCATACTTTTTATAAAGTTGATCGGAAGCAATTAAAGTTGCATCCCATGTTGAAAAATAAGCAGTTGAACTTAGTTGAAGGGTGCTAAAATTGTAAGAAAGCCGGATTCCCATTATTTGTTCATTTAATATATTCCGGTCATTTAATTCGTTAACAGTACGATGTAATCCTGTGTTTTGTAAGGAGGTGACAGATAAAATTTGACCGCTATCATCCGTGTCATAGACATTGGCATCCCTGTTTTTATTTGAATAGAATAAGTGAAAGTTGGTTTTCCCTTTCGCCAGGGTAAGGGCTATTCCGCGGAAAAAATTATTCTCGATGGTAGAAGTACTCGGGATAATACCACTTGCGTTTCGTTTTACCGAACCAACTTCAGAGGATTTGTTGAAGGCGAAATTCGACCACAAGGTCAGGCCTTGCCCGAATTGCAAATGATAATCACCTACCACGATTTTTTTGATCAACCCAATATTGGAGGCACTCATGTGAAAGCTACAAAAATCAATCAATGGTATTTTTTTTAATAGTAGATTATGGGAAATGGGATAATTGTTTTTGAGAAGGACTTCTCCGGGATCCTTTTCGATCACAAATCCTGCACTAAATAAATCACCACTATGTATCTTATATTTTGTATATATTTTTGACGGGGTCCCTAAATAACTGTTATTAGGATGTAGTGAAAATTCAATATCGTCAACACTTTTGTAACCCTGCTTAGGTTGGACAATTCGATCGTAGCGGATAAACATTTGATGATGTGTATTTAACAATATTTTGCCAATATTTAGTTTTGCTGAAGTTTCTTCTCCCGCATAAATAAAAGGTTCAATTGAGGTAAGAATCTCCTTGTCGAAGCCATCGAGAAATTGGATTTCCTGAACAGATTGAATTTCTCCAACCAATTTTCGATAATTCAAAATGCTGTAATATTGCTGATCGTTCAACAAATTGAGTTGGAGCAGACGCTGAATATCGGAACTGTTAATATTGATTGGGTTATTGCTAAGGTCAAGCAATTGTTCAAATAGTTCTGACGTTTCTATGCTTTCTTCTGCATTTTCGAGCATAGATTCCAATTTTTTCTCAATTATCTGCCTAACCTTCTCATCTTGTGGTTGAACCGTGTTAATTAAAAATATGGTGAACCCCAGTAATAACCAGCATGTTTTCATCTTCAGAACTCATAAGTTATTGATAATTGCGGACTGTATCCGAGTGCATTATGCATGGATGATGAAAAATCGAGCATTAGATTTTTTAATTTCAACCCAATTCCGAATGTAATTTTTTCATTGAATGAAGAATAACCAATACGTAAAGCAAACTTATCTGCATTGAGATATTCAATTCCGGAATTAATTCCATTCCCGAATTTTGTATGACTTTGAACTTCCAAAAATCCTTCAAGCGTGCCGGAGAGATGATAACTCAAACCAAGTTTAGTGATTCCTGCTAACTCAAGCTTATCAAGGTTGTTTGAGATAAATTGAGGATTTAAGAAATGAAATGCGATTCGAAGGTTTTTATCATGCTCATATATAAAACCTCCCTGAAAACTATAAACTCCTGCCCGCCCAAGTTCATAATTTTGATTAATCGCATAGTGAAAAAGTTGTAGTCCAGCAGATAATTTTTCACTTAATTTCATTCCATAAGAAATTCCAATATGGGTTTCGTTAAATTCAGTTTCGCCAAATTGGAACAATGATAGGCCCAAGGTTCCGTTGGGGAAGGGTAATGCGAGAGCAATGGATTTAGTGCTCAATGATTTTATCATGAATTTGTTTTCGACAAACAGGCCCGTGTTTATTCTGTTTATCGATGCCAACCCTGCCTGGTTATTGATGGCCGACCAAAAATCGGTCATACAAATACTCGTAAAACCTAAGGCCGTTGAGCGGGCACAGGAAACTTCATCAAATATTCCGGCACGAATTATATTAACAGGGCAATTAAACAGAATAACAAATACGATGGTGAAAATCTTCAATTTCATTTAATAGGCTTTGGTATTTAATACTAAAAGGCTGTTTTTGTCGCATTTATTTAAAATATTTTATTCGCATTTCAATGAAGCAGAGTGTTGTTAGCCGGGATTTTTTTATTTTTACAATGAATCAAAAATTAAATGGATGATTAAGCAAAATATTTTTGAATTTCTTGCCGAACTTGAAGCAAATAATAATCGCGAATGGTTTACTCAGCATAAACAATTGTACAATTCAGCTTTTGATGACATGCTGAAAGTGGTTGAATATTTGATTCCGAAAGTTGGGGCGTTCGATCCGGATATTAAAAATCTGGATGCCAAAAAATGCATGTTTCGGATTTATCGGGATGTTCGGTTTTCAAAAGACAAAGCACCTTTTAAGCAAAATTTCGGTGGCTTTTTGGTTAAAGGTGGACGGAATTCAGGAAATGCAGGTTATTATCTTCATATTGAAA